>JAADDU010000181.1 GCA_013153755.1 Campylobacterota bacterium
AGAGAGCTTTTAAAGATGCTTGATGATGTCGAAAAATCTGCTAAAAAAGGTGCATATATCCAAAGATATAAAGGTCTTGGTGAGATGAATCCTGAACAACTTTGGGACACTACAATGGATCCGGAAAATAGAAGACTTTTAAGGGTTGTTATAGATGATGATATGGAAGCTAGTGATACATTTACACTCTTTATGGGTGATGAAGTAGAACCAAGAAGAAACTATATCCAAACACATGCTAAAGATGTTAAACATTTGGATGTATGATTTATGAGTTTAAAATATGGCGAAAAAGAGATAAAAGAATTCAATGTCGATACTGATTTAGAGATTTGGGAAAATAAACATAAAAAAGATTATCTTATCAAGGTAACTTTGCCAGAGTTTATGTGTCTTTGTCCAAGAAGTGGTTATCCTGATTTTGCTACTATTTATCTGGAATATAGACCTGATAAATGGGTAGTAGAGTTAAAGGCTATAAAACTTTATATAAACTCATTTATGACTCGTCATATAAGTCACGAAGATTCTGCAAATGAGATTTATGATTTATTGGAGCAGAAACTAAAACCAAAATACCTAAAAGTTGTAGCTGACTTTAATCCTAGAGGAAATGTGCATACTATCATAGAGATAGATAGTGACCAAGTAAGATGTTAAATCCAAGATTAATAGAACAGATTTTTACGGCTGCTTCCATTCAAAGGTGGAATGACTATCCAAGGATGGTTGATTTAGTAGAACTTGATAAACAAGCACATAAGTTTGTTATAGCTTACTTTATAGCAAAGATTGAAGATGATGTTGATATGAATGCTCTTATAGAAGCAGGGATATTTGAGTTTCTTCGTCGTGTAGTAGTTACCGATATAAGACCAGATGTTTTTCATAAAATGCTTCAAAAGAAAAGAAAAGAGTTAAATGCTTGGGTTTTAACAATCCTTGGTGAAAGTATAGAAGATATAGAAAATGGAGCCTTTTTAAAAAGATTTGAAGAGTTCTTGCAAGATGAGAGTATATATAAAAAAGAGAGATTTATACTAAAAGCTGCTTCCTATCTATCAACTAGATGGGAATTTTCTATCATATATCAAACAAGTCAGTTTTTAAATGACATAGATGAAGTTAAAAAACATGTAGAAGAAGAGATTGAAGATTATTATGAGCTTATAGGTGTTAGAAAGATTGCTTTAAATCAAAAATTATCTCGCTTTATAGACCTCTCAGGTAGGCTTAGATTTCAAAAACGCTGGGCTCAGACACCAAGAGTACCAGAAACTTCTGTTTTGGGTCATATGCTCATTGTAGCTCTTTTTTCATATTTTTATTCAAAAAAGATAGGAGCGACTCCTAAAAGATTAGAAAATAACTTCTTCACCGCACTTTTTCATGATCTTCCTGAAGCATTAACTAGAGATATCATAACACCAGTTAAGTACTCGATAGATGGTATGGATGATATTATCAGTGAATTTGAGATACAAAAGATTGAGCAAGATATACTTCCTTTAATACCTTCACATATGAGAGAAGAGTTTTCATATCTTTTAGGTTTATATGGTGAAAATGAGAAAAATGAGTTTCTAAACAAGATAAATATAACAAAAATAAAAGTAGTAGATACATTAAATACTTATAATGACGATAAATACAATGTTATAGATGGTGTAGCACTAAAAGCTTGTGATCGTATGGGAGCGTTTATAGAAGCTTCACTTTCCATAGCTCATGGTGTAAAATCAAAAGAGCTTATAAATGGGAAAGAACAAACCTTAAAAGCGATAGAAAAAAATGCAAATATTGGAGGAGTAAACTTTTATGAATGGGCATTGGAAATAGATAGATATCTAAATGACCCCCCTCAAGGTTCCCACGGCACATAGGAGATTAAGGTGCGCTGCTGTGTTCCCACCCTGACGCGGTGTCTTAAAATCCCATTGCATAGGTCTTGAGGAGAGCATTCAAGAAGCCTTGACTTCCTCAGTGCTTTGTCATTTGAGCAAGAAGTTTACACCAAAGATACTTAAATAGATATAAAAGGAAGGTTTATGAGTATAGTAAAAAAATTGAAGATTAAATTTTTACTATTTTTTAGAGATATTTTTGTATACCATAACTCTTCTTTAGAATTTCGTGCAAAACTTTTAGCAGCAATGATTGGTGCAAATAAAAAGATTGATGAATGTGAAGAGAAGCTTCTTAGTAAAATTGCTCATGAAATATATCCTGATGATGAAGCAAGGGTTGATATGCTTATAGATACTACCAAAGAGTATGTTTATAAAATAGTAAGAGATAATGAACTTGAGTTAAACGAACTTATCATAAATATAGAACATACACTCAAAGAAGAGCCAAGATTTCATGAAAAGATAAATTTAGCAAGACTTACTAGATTTTATATATGTTCACAACAAGAAGAGGATAATCATATAACTCAAACAAGAATATTAGAATTTTTACACAATGAGATACAAGAGTATAAAAAAACAAAAAAAGTATGATATAATCCCAATTCTTTATAGAGAGGTGTCCGAGTGGTTGAAGGAGCTCGCCTGGAACGCGGGTAAGGTGCAAGCCTTCGAGGGTTCGAATCCCTTCCTCTCTGCCAGTAAAAAACAAAAAAATTTAAATCTATGAAAACAATATATAATTCTTTCTCTAGCAGTGTTCAAGTAAATAAATCCAAGTTTATAACTCACCTAGTTTTATATACAGAGTTTGAAAATACAAGAAAAGAGCTAAAGAAACTCCACCCAAAAGCAAATCATATAGTTTATGCCTATCGTTATCTAAATGATTTAGATCAGATAGTTGAGGCTAGTAGCGATGATGGTGAACCAAAAGGGTGTGCAGGAGTTCCTGCTTTAAATGTTCTTAGAGGTGAAGAACTTGTTAATGTAGCTGTTTTGATAGTTCGATATTTTGGTGGTATAAAACTTGGAACTGGTGGTATGGCTAGGGCTTATGCTAAAAGTGTCAAAGATGTTATAAATATTTCAGATTTAAAAGTTTATGAAAAAGAGGTTAAGTATAGTTTTAGTTCGCCTTATTCTGATGTGGATAAAATTGATTATAATTTGAAAAAAATTGGCATTATTGATATACAGAAGGATTTTGTAATGGATAGGGTTAATTGGATTATAAAAGCAAATCAAGAGAAGATCGATCTATTTTGTGATAAACTTTCTTTATGAAAAAAGAAGAAGATATTAGACTTCCTGCTGAGTGGGAGAAACAAGATTTTATATTGATGGTATTTCCTCATAAAGATAGTGATTGGGTTTCAGATCTAAGTTCTGCAGAGTCAGTTTTTCTAAGAATTGCTAGTTCTATATCTGCATTGGGAAGATTAGTTTTGCTTTGTAGTGATGTTGAATATGTAAAGAGTTTGTTTTGTTATCATGAACGTATCTCATTTGTAAAAATAGAAACTAATGACACATGGATTAGAGATTTTGGTCCTATATCTGTATATAGAGATAATGAGAGAGAATTACTTGATTTTAATTTTAATGCTTGGGGTGAAAAGTTTGATTTTAATTTGGATAATCAAGTAAATAATATATTAGATCATAAATACTTCTTTTTGCCTTCAAAATTAAAAAGTATAGATATGGTTTTAGAAGGTGGTAGCATTGATACAGATGGATGTGGTACTTTACTAACAACTACAAAATGTCTTTTAAACCCAAATAGAAATCCTCATCTATCTAAGAAAAAGTTAGAAGAAAAATTATCAAATCTTTTGGGTATAAAAAGGTTTTTATGGCTTGAACATGGTGAGTTGATAGGTGATGATACTGATGCTCATATCGATACTTTAGCCAGATTTGTTTCTCGTGAAACAATTGTATATGTAAGTTGTGAAGAAGATGATGAACATTTTGAAGAATTAAACTTGATGAAAAAAGAACTAGAAAATTTTAGAACACCAGATAATGAACCTTACAACCTGATTCCCCTACCCTTACCAAAATCTATAAATAAAAGTGGTGGTAGATTAGCAGCTACATATGCAAATTTTTTGATTACAAATAAAGCAGTAATACTTCCAATTTATAATGATAAGAATGATGATAAAATGATAAAATTGTTTAAAAAATTATTTGCTGGTAGAGAAATTATACCTATAAATTCTCTAAGACTCATAGAAGAAGGTGGAAGTATCCACTGCTCTACTATGAATGTAATATCAAAAAGTATTTAAATTATTAACATCTTGTGGAGCTAAAATTATGTTCATAGTTGGTTTAGTATCATACAAATAACTTTCATCATAGTCAATCATAAGATAACCTATAGCTATA
>JAADDU010000140.1 GCA_013153755.1 Campylobacterota bacterium
CCATTATCTTTTAAAATTGATATAAGCTTACTTTCATCTATATTTTCCATATCAGATTTAGAGAAGATTTCTAATAGGTATATTTTATCTTTTGTTTTTAAATAGTATATAACTCTAAAGCCACCACTTTTACCAGTTGGTACAGATGAATTTTTAAGTCTAATTTTAAAGCAATTATGTGAGATACCTATTCCTGCATTTGGATTTTTGAGTAACTCTTGTTCTAACTCTTTTAAATCTTTTGCTAAAAGTTTATATCTTTTATAGAGTTGTTTAACACTCTTTTTAAACTGAGGGGTTGGAATTATCTTCAAGCTCATCTATTAAATCTTTTAGTGAAGTCTCAGGCATTTTGCCATCTATCATTTGTTTTACTTCTTTAACAGAGTTATCAAATCGTTTATATAGCATTTGGGCTTTTTGTGTTTGTATATATGACCTTAGAGCTTCTATAATTATATCTGTTCTATTAACGGAAAACTCTTTAGTAAATTCATCTATTTCATCTATTAGGTATTTAGGTATTTTTAATCCTATCTGCTTTTTTTCGAGTTGAGAAATAGAATGCATTTATTTTCCTTTTAATTGATATATTATAGTATATGCCAATATATATAAAAATTAGATAAAATTAGCTTTAACTACTCAATTATCTCTTCAATCTCTTTGGCTACCTCATCGGCTTGGGTTTTGGCTTTGGTTTTGGCTTTGGTTTTGGCTTTGGTTTTGGTGTGGAAGTAGGCGCTTATAATTCCTAGTATTGCGCTTAGTCCAAAGTCTATTTTAGGACCTAAAAAGCCATTTGCGTAGTAATCTATTAGTAAAAATGAACACATAAACACTAAGTAATAGACTATACTTAGTGCAAAAAAGTGTTTTTTATTTATTTTTACTATTTTAGTTCGTTTTTTAGTTCGTTTTGACATTTAATTGCCTCTGCTTTAATCCAGTGTAGTTTATCTAAAAGGTGTTCAAACTCTTTTATTTCATCACTGCATTTTTCTTTTAATTCTTTAATTTTAAGTAGAGTTTTTGTGATTTCATCATCTATCTCTTTAGATGATATCTTGCACTGTTTTGCCATCTCCTCTTCTTTTTCTAAGAGGAAATTTTGCAGTTTTTTTATATACAGTTCAAGCATTTTAATCCTTTTTAACCTCGCAACTAGAAGCATACTCTTTAATCTTTTCTAAGCGTTCAAGCAGAGATTTTAGCTCATCTAAGTTCTCTTTACACTTCTTTTCAAGCTCATCTTTTTTCTCTTGAGTCTTTTTAATTTGCTTTTCTACATCTTCTGGTTTAATAAGGCACTTTTTTGCTACCTCTTCCTCTTTTTCTAGAGCCCATTCACTCATCTTTTTTAAAAAATCTAACATTGTAATCTCCTTTTCTTACCTAATTATACTATAAAAGAGTATTACAATATGTAACCTAAGTTGCTACCAACTTATTTTATTGGTTCTTCTACCTGTTGCGTTATAATCTGTTACATATCCAGTATTACCACCACCAGACCATTTATCATTTTTATGAACAAATCTTATTTTTTCTGCTAATTTGGGCGCACTATTACCATTTGGGTTAAACATAAGATATGGATATTTATTCTTCATCTCATCATCATATATGATATTTACGGTATATGGATAATCTATATTATCTTTATCTTTTATAAACACATTTAATGAGATATCTATACCATACTCAAAATCATTTAATGTTAAATTAGTAGCTCCTATTTTATTATTTATATCAGGATCTTTTGAATCATCTAATTTTAGTAAAATAGAGCCATAGCTACTTCCATTATGCTCGTTTGACCACCACCAATCATACTCATTTGTTAAACTTTTTTTAATATCAATATTATATTTTGAACAATAATCTATACTCTCATTACAGTATATAGCTATACCCATTGGTGTTGATATATTATTATCATAAATATCATCATATATTTTATTTACAGCTTTACTTTTTGCATAATAGAAGATTTTTGTTTGGTTTAAATCTTTTTTGATAGTTGGATAGTATGAGCTATTTAAATCTGCTACCATTATATCATTTACACCATTGAATTTAAAGTTTTTGATAGTAACTGCAAATGGATTTATAGGAGTATTAAACTCTCTTGTAAAGTTTATATAACTTTTATAATTAGCAGTTCCATTATTTTTGAAATATCTTCTTTTAAATGAAATATTTAAAGTTTTATTTGTATCTGTGGATATATTTTGGGTTGTAATAGATGTTATATTATCTACATTACTAACATATAAATAGTGTTGCATAGAAACATTCTTCTCTGATATAGCAGTTTTTACTATATTATTATCTTGGTCTATGTAATATTTTGCTTCTATTTGGTTATCATTTGCCATACATCCATAAATATAGTTTTTTAAGAGTTTATTATTTTTTCCTTTTGCTTTTATTTGACCAACTATATTTAATGCCATAACACCATCTGGGAGTTGAGTAGTTGTACTATTTAAATCAGATATATATATAAAATTAGAACTACTATTTAGAGAGTTTTCTACTCTAATATCTGATAAATCAAATTTATATGGATGCAAAGTTATTGCCATATCTGGCAGAGTATCCACACTACTTATACTTGTTGAGATTAGACAACCCTTTTTAAGATCCGATGATGAATTTGCAGCTGTGCTATTCATATCACAATCTGCAAGTTCTGGGAATGGCTTGTATGGTGAGCCTTGATGATCTACTTCTGTCCACTCTGCATCTTCAAAATGTAGAAGATATTTACCTACACTATTTACAACAAATGAATTTTTTGTAATTGTTGTTCCATTTAAATCTATATCACCAATACTTTGTATCTTACCATCATACATTGATATATTTAGATTATGATCACTTTTATCAATGCAACTATAACCATTATCGGTTAATCTAAACATTGCTACTGCTCTTTTTTTAGATGTATCGCCATCTAAATTCTTAAAAGTATATCTATCAACATTATTTCTACTATTAAAGCTTGTTGCATTGATATCTAATTTATATACATATCCAGCAGATAGATGTTTATCTATCGAACCATTATTATAGCCTATATTTACAGTTTTTGGAGAGTCTTTGGTTTGGTTTATATCTGATATTGCAACTGAATAGCTATATGGTCTAATAGCAAAATTATCTCTTGAACATAAAGGCATACTATAATATGAGCGCAAACATTGATAACATGCATAATCTTTAGGATTATTTGTATGATTACTTATTATATTAGCATCATTAACACTATAACTACAAGCACTATCACACTTACCTGTTGGCTCTAGCTCTTTAAATTTATTTATATCATATAAGAGTTTAAAATATACATCTCCTAACATTTTTAGAGGTTGTGGAGGGTATAAAGCAACTTTATCTTCATTTCCATTCCCTGGAGCTCTAAGTACCCATGTTCTAAATACTGCACTTTTGTATGCTGAATTTATAGGATAGTTAGGGAAATCTTGTGGAACTCTAAGTGTTTTACGATTACTATATAAAAAATCAGCAAATGCCCCACCATGATACTCTGGATCTTGACAAATAGAGTCATAACCAGATGTTGAGTTATTCTCAAAAGTAGAAGCATCTATTAGCTCTACTTCAAAACTTCCAATTAAAGATTTAGGTCTATTATATTTTCCATTTGAATCTTTTTGATATCCTGCTACCGATATTTCATAAGGAACTCCAACTACTTGAGTATATAAAGAGTATCTTTGATGCTCTGGCTGATCAAAATCACTATCTCCTCTTTCTACATTTATCATACCATATACAGGATTATAAGTTGTATTTGTAGGACATCTTTTTAGATAAAATATTGAGTTTTCGGGTGCTGATGTACTTAGTGTATATGGTACTTTATGAACTCCATCAAATGAGATTTTTGCATTTACTGTTAAATCAAATTTACCTTTAAATGAGCTTTTTTCAAAATCATAATACATCTTTGCATATGTTCTCTCATCTGCTCCAATAATCCCGCCACTTGGAGTTACATTATTGCCTATTGCTATCTCACCATTGGTATTATTTGTTTCAACTGCTGGTAAGAAAACCATAGTATTTGGTGGAGAGTATTTACTAGCACCCTTTTTATATTTAAATACATCATTTGGAGTAAAAGTAACACTTAGCGTACTATCAATTAAGTCAAAATCACTCTCTTGGCTTCTAATCATAGCTTTAATTTGAAGTGGCTCTTCACCTAAACTATCAACACTAAAGTTTCTATCTTTGCTCTCTATATTAATATAATCCCCTA
>JAADDU010000143.1 GCA_013153755.1 Campylobacterota bacterium
TAGATGCACTGCTTTGTTCTTCTGTAGTGTCATCATCTCCATATCTATCCAATTCATCATAGTCTATATTAATCTTTATATTTTTAAGCTCTCTTCTTAAGTTATCTTCAACCCTAAACTCACTTAAAAGTTCATCTAGATAAGTACTTTTTTTACTAAATCCATACTCATTATTTGAAATAAAAAAAGATGTGTACTGATTTATTTCTAATTTTGAGGTAAGTTTAGAAAATATATGTGAATTATTTCCTTGCATTTTTAAAAGTGCCATAATCACTACAGAGATAATCATAACAGAAATCATGACCTCTATAAGAGTAAAAGCCTTTTTGCTTTTAGCCATGTTCTAAACCGACTCTAATCGCTTCATCAAGAGAAGTTTCGCCTTTTAATAGCATGATTTTTAGTTGTGTAGAAATAGTTTTTAAACCATCTTTTTCTAGCTCTATTTTTATAGTATGTTCATCGGTTGTTGATTTTAACAAGTCTTTAACATTATCATTCATAACTAACAATTCACCAATAGAACGACGACCTAAATAACCACTATAGTTACACTTTTTACATCCAGATGGTTTATAAACTTTTGCATCTTTTGGTAGATTGTAATCTTGAATAAAACTCTCTGCTACTATATCTTCTTCTTTACAATCATGACATAAAACTCTAACTAATCTTTGTGCTAGTATCCCTAAAAGTGAGGATGATATTAAAAAAGGTTCTACGCCCATATCTGCAAGTCTAGAGATGGTTGCAGATGCTGAATTTGTATGCAGAGTTGAAAACACTAAGTGACCAGTAAGAGCTGCACGAACAGCTATAGATGCAGTCTCTTCATCACGAATCTCCCCTATCATAATAACATCAGGGTCTTGTCTTAAGATGGAGCGAAGAGCAGATGCAAAAGTTAAACCAACTTTCTCATTTACTTGAATTTGTGCAATATTATCAGACTTATACTCAACAGGGTCTTCAACTGTTATGAGATTTTTCTCACTATCTTCAACCTCTCTTAAAAATGAGTGTAAGGAGGTTGTTTTACCACTACCAGTTGGTCCTGTTACAAGTATAATACCATGAGATTTTTGAAGTAATCTTTTTACATCGTCTATAAGTTCGCCATCAAATCCAAGTTCATTTATATGTGGTATTTGAGAACTTTGCATCAAAAGCCTCATAACAACTCTCTCGCCATAAAAAGTTGGAAGGATAGAAACACGAACATCTAGTGTTTCTCCAGCTATTTTTATCTGAGTTCTTCCATCTTGAGGAATCCTTTTTTCAGATATATCAAGGTTTGAGATAACTTTTATACGACTAATTATGAGATTTACTACTTTTTTATCCAAATCAGCATTTTTACTAAGCATCCCATCTATGCGAAAACGAACCTCTCCCCTCTTCTCTTGAACCTCTATATGTATATCTGATGCCTTTTTCTTAATAGCTTGATAAAAAAGTGCATTTACAAACTTGATAATAGGTGCTGATTCTTCTGAAGTTAAAATATCTGATGAAGTTCTTAGAAAGTCTGTTAAAGAGATATCTTCTTCTTCATCTTGTGAATCTTCTTGCATAGTTTCCATAGCTTTATCTGTACGAAGCTCTAAAAATCTGTTATAAAGTCTGTCATAAGAATCTTCATCTAACATTTTAAGAGGGTATTTTTGCTCTAGTTTTGTATAAAAGCTACTAGCTTGTACAAGGTACCTTTCACATAAAAATGAACATACTTCACCATCTAGCATACTAAAAAGTAGATAATTTTTTACACTAACATCTACCATAACCCCATCAGGTTCATAAGCTTCTAGTTTTAAATCATGAAGAGACTCCAAGTTTAACATCTCTAAAACTCTCCTGTTTCTTCAACTTTTAAAACATCTAAATTATTATCAACTTGAATCTCTTCTTGATTTGCATCTTTTTTTATTTTTTTAAAAATCTTTAAATTATACTCTTTTTGTATATGTGCAAACATCCCTAACTCTCTTTGAAGCTTAGATAATTTCTCACTTTTATCTATGATATATGGCGTTAATATAACTACTAAGTTATCCTCTTCTGTCTTTGTTGATGTTGAAGAAAAAAGATAATCTCCGATTAGAGGAATATCTCCTAAAAGTGGTACTTTATTAACTGAATCACTATCATAACTCTTTACAAGACCACCTATGATGATGCTTTCTCCATGACGAAGTATGGCTTGAGTTTTTACCTCTTGTTTAGATGTTACAGGCTGACCTGTTGCATTTTTACTTCCATCATCTAAGATATTTTCTAAAACTGCTTCAACATCAAGTGTAACTTTATCGCTAGATGAAACTCTAGGTTTGATTTTGAGCGTTAAACCTACATCTTCCCTTTTATAAGAAGTTGTAGTACTCCCAGCCACAGCAGTTTGTCCTGATGAAACAGATAAAGTTTTACCAACATATATAGAAGATTCTTTATTATTTACACATAAGATAGATGGATTTGAGATAGATTTTGATGCACCATTTACTTGTAAAAAGTCTAAAGTTGCACCTAGTGCTAAAGCAGTCTTTTCTCCACTTCCTATGTTGCCAAGATAATCTACTACACTTTTTGTAGCAGCAGCAGTTAGTGCAGGGTCACCAAAGTTTGCACTCATAGCATAAATACCAGACGCAGATATATCTCCACCTGCAAAACCATATCTTATACCCAATGCTTCAGAATCATTTTTATTTATCTCTATAATTTTTGCTTGTATATAAACTTGATATTTCTCTTTATCTAGCTCATCTATAATCTGTTTGATACCTTTAATAATAACAGGTTCACCTATAACTATGATAGCATTTATCTCTTCACTTGCACTCATATTTGGTTTAAGTTCTGGATCTGAAAACTTTTGTTTAGAGATGATATTATTTAAACTTGCAAGGACTGATTTTACATCTGAGTTTTTTAGGCTAAAAATCTTCACCTCTTTACTTATATGAGATTCGATATCTAATTTTTCTATTAAATTTTCTACTTTTTGTACATTTTTTTTGTTACCAACTAAGATGATGCCATTTATGTTGTCATCTATTATAATTTTTACTTTTTGATCAACTACTTTTTCGTTAAATAATGACTTAACAATCTCTACCAAACGAATTTTTAATTTTTTTATCTCTGCGTGTTTTATAGAGATGATTTTAACAACAGATTTTTTATGTAAATCTATATCTCTAATCACATTCTTAATCGTTTCTATATTTTTTGGATAATCAGTTATGATGATAGTATTTGACTCTTTCATAGTCATTAGCTTTGCTGTTTTTGAGATAAGATAACGAATCTTTGCTGCAACAACATCAACATTTTCAACATCTACTTTTATAGACTGAGTAACCATTAAAGAACCATAAATCTTTCTACCTTGCTTCACAACTCGTGGGTTATGTTTAGCTGCTTCACTTGATCGAACAACTTCATATATAGAACCATTTTGAACGAGTGTAAAACCTTTAGACTCTAAAACAGAAACTAAAATACCTATAAGTTCATCATCATAAACAGGTGTTGTACTAACAAAGTCAACAGTTCCATTTACACGATGACTTATAAGTATATTTTTATTTGTTATTTTTGAAATAAGTTTTATAAAATCTTTTATCTCCAAATTTGCAAAATTAACATTAACTCTCTCTCTTGCAGATAAAACAAACACTAAACTAAAAACTAAAAATATAACTCTAATTAATCTCATATACTAACTCCACTTCTTGATTACCTCTTTTTACTACTATTTGTACTGCATCTAACTTATCTATGTTTTTATATATCTCCAAAGCATCTCTATATGATTGAAGTCTAATATTATTTGCTTTTATGATGACATCTCCCCTCTTAAGACCAAGTTTTGCAAATCTTGAGTTTGGATTTATCTTCGTAACCTTAAAGCCACCTATCTTTTTTCCATTTCGTATCTCTTTTATAGATATATCTCTCCAAATTTGATTTGGATTTTTTGCATAATATGCAATATCATTACGAGAAACAACTGAACTTTTTTCCATTTCTGTAGTTTGGCTTTGATTTAGTTTTGAAATTAAATTAGATGAATTTTTAACTTTTTCTAAAGAGAGTATAAAATCAGTTTTACCTTTAGTAAATTTGGCATTATCTAAAAATATAGCTTTAAGTGTGTAACCCTGATAACTCTCTCCTATGCTTATTAATGATGTATTTTTAGGTGATGACTTCATAGCTACGATAACAAAACCTTTTGTTTTACTACCATACAAACCTTTTAAAATCATACTTGTTA
>JAADDU010000202.1 GCA_013153755.1 Campylobacterota bacterium
TGCAAATAAATTAGATATACAAAAGATTGAGAAACTGAAACTTACTTTAGAAAAGTATAAAGGTAAGATAAAAGAAAAAGATGAATTAATTCAAAATTTAACTTCAAATAAAAATCAAACAAATTTTGTAAGTGCTGAGGTTAAAAAAAGAGAGTTACTTGAAGATAAAATAGAAAAGCTTTATCGCATTATCGAAGATACTAAAAATATAGCAAAAGATGCGACGATGATGAAGTCTGATTTTTTATCAAGTATTAAAGAAGAGGTAAGAACACCTCTAAGTTCCATAGTCGTTTTTGCTCAATTACTATATAAAGAGATTACAGATAAAAGACATAAAGGATTTGCAAGTGATATTTTATCTTCTAGTAGTACATTGTTAGAACTTTTAGATAATGTTATAGAACTTTCAAAAATAAAATCAGATAGTATAAAGATAGATGAAAAAGCTGTTGATATGAATGAGTTTTTTAAATTAAATATAGGTATATTTAAAGAAGATATCATAAAAAAAGATTTAAGTTTAGAAATAGATATAGATAAAGATATGCCTAAAATATTAATTTTAGATCAAGTAAGGGTTGCAAATATTTTTAATAATCTTTTATCAAATGCAATTAATTTTACTAAAGAAGGTTTTATAAAAATAATAGTAAAAATAGAAGAAGTAAATGTTGTAAATAACCTAGTAGATATATCTATCTCAGTAGAAGATAGTGGAGTGGGAATCTCAGAAATAAATCAAAAAAAGATTTTTGAAGTTTTTGAAACAAAAGAAGATAATAATGATGTTCAATACCAAGGTCGAGGGATTGAACTTTCTGTAAATAAAAAGCTAGCTCAACTTATGAATGGTGATTTAGAAGTTAGAAGTGAATTATCAAAAGGTTCTACTTTTACACTTACTCTAAAAGATGTGGAAATGGTTTTATCTAGTGATGATAATCATATAGATGAAGTTGATTTTTCACTTATTAAATCAAATGGGGCAACCATATTGGTTATAGATGATGTTAAAGAAAATTGTGAGATTATAAGAGATAGTTTTGCTCATACATCTACAGAAGTTTTAACATTTGATAATGCAAGAGACTCTATAGAGTTATTAATGAAGCAAAAAGTAGATTTGATTTTTATAGATATTGATATATTTAGTGTTGATGAAGGGGCTATTGCAAAAGTTATAAAGACTGTATCTGATGCTTTTGTTGTAATCTTAACTGATAAAAGGATTAAAGGTATTGTTTTTGCAGATTCAGGGGCTAAACCTATTGGTTATCTTAAAAAACCTATCTCTAAGATTGAATTATTTAAAATATCACTTAAAATTTTCAATATAAAAGAAAATAATTCTGTAAAAAAGAGTATAAAAAAAGTTGAACAAGTTAGTGAGTTTTTTAAAGATATAGATATACAGGATTTAAAAAGTTTTTTAAAAATTCAAGAAACTAAACTAACTAAACTATATCAAGAAGCTATTTCTACAAATGATTTAAAAACTATTAAACTTTTTTCTACATCACTTTTAGAGTTGTCTTTAAAACATAGAATTCAAAGTATGGTAGATTATGGTAAGATTTTATTACAAAAAGTTGATTCGTTTGAGATAAATGAGATAAATGAGATGTTAAAAAGTTATAAAATAATGATTGAAAGATTAGAAAAATATGTTAAAGATAGAACAAATGTGTAAGTTAAATATTTTTAAGCAAATGTTTCTAATACTTTTTTTATTTGCATCGGTTAATATATATGCAGATGAAAAAGTAGATAAAGAATGGATACTTGATAGGTTTAACTTTTATTTTGAAGATGATATTTATAATAAAACTGATGATGGGTATAGTGCTGGAGAAAGATTGTCTTTATTATACTTTATTCCAGAAGAAGATTATAGGATATATGATTTGTTTTCTATGGATTTTGGTAATAGTTACTCATATATTACTTTTGCTTTGACAAATCAAATTTTCACTCCTACAGATACTCAAAGAACAGATCTGATAGTTGATGATAGACCTTATGCTGGTTGGACATATTTTGAAGCAGGTATCCATAAGAGTTCAAAAAAACATCTTCGTTCACTTGTTTTAAAAGTTGGTGTATTGGGTTCACTATCATTCTCACAAGATATACAAAATGGTGTTCATTCTATCATAGGAAGTCACGAAGTAAAAGGGTGGAATAATCAGTTAGATAATGAACTTGGAATTAATTTAAAATATACACATAAATGGCTTTTTCAAACAAAGAAGATAGGTGGTTTTGAGATATCAGGAGTTCCTTTTTTATCTGCTGAAGCTGGTAATATAGCCATAAATGCAACAGCAGGTGTTAGTGCTAGGTTTGGTTATAACATACCAAAAGATTTTGGAGTTTCATCTATAGATATAGGTGCAGATCCGGGTATACCTATATATGGTCAATATCAAAATATGAAATCTGAATCATGGAGTTTTAGTATAAATCTTTTAGGTGCTGGTTCGGCAGTTGCAAGAGATATATTTCTAGATGGAAATACTTTTAGTGATAGTCACTCTGTAGAGAAAGAAAATTTTGTTTATTATTACGGTTTTGGTTTTACCCTTAGATATAAAAACTTTGTCCTTGATTTTATAGAGATAAATAACTCTAAAAAGTTTAAATTAGAGAAAAAAGGTCATGGTGTAGGTACTTTAGTGTTTTCATGGTTATATTAAGATATATACTAGTAGTTACATTAGTATTTAGTTCATTTTTATTTGCATCTAATCTAGAGACAGGTAGTACAGTTGTCCCAAATGATAAAGAGTATTTTAAATATAAAGATGAAAAAAGTAATATTGAACTCTTATATTCAAAAGAAAATCTAAAGTTTGCAAAAGAAACATTAAAAACAGATGTTGTTGTGGTTAAGGAGTATCAAAAACTCTTTGACTGGAAATTAGATGAAACTTTATATGTTGGGCTTATCTCATCTAACAATCAAATCGCAAATGGCTTTTCAACTCAATGGCCAAACAATAGACAAGTTAACTATATGGGTGGAACTCAGATGGTTGATTATTTTACTTCTACATCATGGTTAAAGACACTTTTGTACCATGAAGCAGCACATAACTACCAAGTAAATGCTAAAAAGAGTGGTATAACTCAAGTTCTTCATTCTGTTTTTGGAAATGGCTCTTTTATAGTTCCTTTCATACCTATAACACTCCCAAATAGTTTTGAGAACTCTTTTATGCTTGAAGGAAATGCAGTATTAAATGAGTCTTGGCATGGAAATGGTGGTAGACTCTATAGTGGAAGATTTTTTGTTCAAACTCTACTTCAAGCAAAAGCAAATAAAATAATACCTCAAGATGTTTATAACAAAAAGATGGCTTTTCCATATGGGGAAACGCATTACATAACAGGTGGTTTTTATAACCTATATATGGCAAAAAGATATGGACTAAAAAAGATAAATAGTTATTTTTTAAATCATTCTCAGTATTGGTATTGGCCATTTATTACAGATGAGAGTATGCGTGAGTCTGTTGGTGTGTCATTTGAAGATTCTTTAGAAGAGTTTTCAAAAAGCTATGCAGATATAGCTAAAAATGTAGTACTAGCAGATGGTAAGAAACTTATCACTTCGCAGTTTTTCTACCCTCTAAATAGCGATAAAAATGAGATATTTTTTATGGTAAATACTACGGGAGTTCAAGCTCCTAAACTTATCAGAATAGATAAAAAAAGTTTAAAAATAAAAAAATATAAAGATAGCTGGTTAAGTGGAAAAGTTATAAAAAATAATGGCAAATATTATACACAAAATAGTAGGTATATATCTACTACTAAGATTTATCAAGGTTTATTTGATAGCGATGGTTTTATCAAAAAAAGCACTGCATCTAAAATGATTCAGGGCTATCTTAGTGATTTTACAGAGGTGTATTTTGATGTAGCGAGTTCATACTCTCAACCACAACTATATGTAGGTAAAAATTTTTATGGACAAGTTAATTCATCTGTATTTATAGATGAAGATGACAACTTATACTATTTTAAACAAGATGCAAAACACAGAACACTTTACAAAAATAAAAAGCCATTATTTACTTATGAGGGTTTTTATGGGATAGTTAGTGATGTAGATAGTTGTGGTAGTGTATATTTTATAGCAAATTCAAAATATGGTTCAACACTATACAAGTATATAAACGGTTCTGTTTTTAGAGTCTTAAAAGCAGATAATGTGATAGATGCAAAACTGATAGATAAACAAAATACACCTCTG
>JAADDU010000123.1 GCA_013153755.1 Campylobacterota bacterium
TGATCAGTCTCCCAATCAGCTCCAAGTCTTTTAAGTTCCATGATAGATATAGGTTCATCAAGATTTGTTCTACGACAAGCATCCTCACAAGGGTGTGGACATACACGACCACAAACATGTGCTAATGGCATAGTTTTACGAGTTGCAAGAAGTGAATCATCAAATCTTAAATCTCTTACACCTTCTATATAACCTGGTATATCAACATGGGCTGGACAAACATCACTACACGGTGCTGTAATTTTTGCTATATAACCAACCTCTTGTGTGTAATGTTTTGATTGTTTTTGATTATTTATACAATCCATAAACTCATCTTCAAAATGAGTCATTAAATCTAAGATAGGATTTGGAACAGTTTTACCAATCTCACATTTTGAAGTGATTTGCATACTTTTACCAATCTCTTTTAAGTGATCTAAATCAGCTATACTACCTTCACCACGAGCAATCTTATCTAGTTGGTCATAAAGAATTCTGCCACCCCATCTTCCAGGTGCACATCTTCCACAAGCCTCACTATACTCTTGATACTGCGCTGCATACTCCATAGCTAAACGAATAACATCCACATCTTCATTAAAAAGAGCGACACCATCCCAACCTATAAAAGCTTTTGAATCACGATTTTCATCATAAGTTGCAGGTAGATTATAAGCTGATTCTTCCCACTCTTCTTGGGGTTTGCCAATATTATTTATAAGCTCACCATTCCAAGTAGAAAAATATACTTTACTCAAAATTAATCCCTAACCTTTTTTTGCTACGATAGTCCAATCGACTTCGTTAAACTTTAATGAGTTCATCAACTCATATCCACATTTTTTTACTATATCAGCAGAACGCTGAATAGGTGAAAAATCACCTATTTCAAATAAAAATATAGCTACCTCACCCTCTGCATGAGATTCTAAAATCTCTTGCATACGAGGCTCAAAATCATTTTTTAATTTTCTTAAGTCATATCTTTTCATTATCTATCAACCTCTCCAAATACTATGTTAGTTGTACCTATGATAGATACAACATCTGGAATATAATGACCAGGTAAAAGATCAGTTAAAATCCCTGTATGCCAAAATGATGGAGCACGAAGCTTAAGTCTATATGGATATGGCCCACCTTGAGAGTTAATATAAAAACCAAGTTCACCTTTTGGTGATTCAGTAGCTACATAAACTTCACCAACTGGTGGTCTCATACCTTGAGTTACAAGTACAAAATGTTGCATTAAAGAGTAATTTTGAGTCATAATATCTAGCTTAGATGCAGAGATATATTTTGGAGAATGTGCCATAAGTTCAGTTTGATTATCTTTAACACACTTATCATACATATCTATACATTGGTAAAGAATCTTAGCAGACTCTCTCATCTCTTCCATATAAACACGATAACGAGCAAAATTATCCCCTTTATCAGAATAAGGTACATTAAATTCTACTTCATCATAAAGCTCATACGGTTCCTCTTTACGGATATCCCAAGCAACACCAGATGCACGAAGCATAGGACCTGTACAAGCCCATGATAAAGCCATCTCAGTTGAGATTGTACCAACTTCTTCCATTCTCATAAGCCATATACGGTTAGTATCTAGTAAATCCTCATAATCTTTAATATTTTGAGGAAGTTTATTTAAGAATGTTCTAAGTTGAGAGATAAAGCTATCTTGAATATCTAAAGGAACACCACCTATACGGATAGCTGAATGAGTAAGTCTAGCTCCACAATAACCCTCTATTATATCCATAAGATATTCTCTTTCTCTAAAAGCATATAAGAAGATTGTCATAGCACCAATATCAAGAGCAGTAGTTGCTAACCAAAATAGGTGTGACATAAGACGATTTATCTCTAAAACCATCATACGTATAACTTTTGCACGACGAGGAACTTCTAAACCTATAAGTTTCTCAACAGCAAGAGCAAAACCATAGTTATTTGAAGATGAAGCTATATAATCCATACGGTCAGTCGTTGGCATAAATTCATTGTATATCATGTTTTCAGCCATCTTCTCCATACCACGGTGAAGATATCCAACATCAGGATGTGCTTTTACTATCTGTTCTTGTTGAAGATGCAACATTAAACGAAGTTGTCCGTGAGCAGAAGGATGCTGAGGACCAAAGTTTAGTACTAGTTCATTATCATCTCTATCAAAACTGATATTTTCAAAAAACGGTGTTAATCTATTTTTTACTTGTGCCATATTTTTACCACCCTATCTTTGAGGATCATCAATCACAGTTGATGACTCTTTATCAAATTTTTTAATCAAGAACACACCACCATCTTCTTGATAAGTTTGTTCTACTTTTGGTTCATCACCTGTAACTTCTACTCCCTTAGGCACTTCGTGTCCTAAACGAGCAAAACGCTCAGAATCATATCTATCAACTCTAGCTGTATCACGAATCTCAGGTCCTATCTCATCTCTAGCTTCTTTACCAAAAATTTTATCTACTTCATACCATGATGCAAACTCATCACCTTGAAGAGGATATGTTTTTAGAAGTGGATGCCCTTGCCAATCATAAGGCATTAGGATTCTTTTCATAAATGGATGACCATTTGCTTGGATACCAAACATATCAAACATCTCACGCTCAGCCCAATCAGCAGAACGGAAAAGTTTCTCTACAGAGTTAACTGCATCACCATTGTTTATGAAGATTTTTACACGAACTCTCTTGCGTTTGTTCATACTAAGCATCTGATAAAAAACTTCAAACCCACCTCTATCAGCAATAAAATCTACTGCACTCATCTCTGAGAGTTGTGTATATGAAAGTTCATCTCTCATAAGTTCTAATACACCGAAGTTGTCTTGTGGTTTTATATAAACAACCATCTGCTCAACTTGAATATATGCATCTAGCACCTCAAATTTAGCTTTTATAGCTTCTAAATCTGCTGTAAAAATTTCATCTGACGCAACATCTTGTTTAGGAACTTGTGGAGACTTATAAAATCTATCTGTATAGTACGCTTTTTTTTGTACATTATCTTTTGGTTTATATGCTCTCATTACATCAACCTTTTAGATTTTTGTGCACGACTTGCTTTGTTTTCGCGAATCTTTTTTTGTAATAACATAACACCATACTGAAGAGTTTCAGGACGAGGTGCACAACCTGGTAGATACAGATCAACAGGGATGATTCTATCTACTCCTTGAACAGTTGCATAGGTGTTAAACATACCACCCGTATTTGCACAACTACCCATAGATATAACCCATCTAGGCTCAGTCATCTGATCATAAAGACGCTTTATAAATTCAGAGTGCTTTTTAGTCAAAGTCCCTGCAACTATCATAACATCTGATTGTCTTGGAGATGCTCTAAAGATAGTACCAAATCTATCAAAATCGTATCTACTAGCTCCAGCTGCCATCATCTCAATACCACAACAAGCAAGACCATAAGTCATAGCCCATAGTGAGTTAGAACGACCCCAGTTTACCACTTTGTCTATACTAGTTAGTGCTACTGGCAAACCACCATTTTGTGTATAATTTACTTTATGTTGTGCCATTCAAGTGCTCCTTTTTTCCATGCATATACGAATCCGATAGCAAGTAATAATATAAACATTACCATCTCAGTAAAACCAAACCAACCAAGTAGTTTAAAGTCAACTGCCCACGGAAACATAAAAATAATCTCAACATCAAATAGTAAGAAAAGTAATGCAAACAGATAAAATTGTGGTGAAATTCTATTTGGTTGTTTAGTAACTTCTGGTCCACATTCGTAAACAGAAAGTTTAATCTTTTCACTATCTTTTGCAGCCAACGCACGACTCACTAAACGAGCAGCTATTGTTGTTGCTGTAAATGCACCAAATGTGATTATAAATAGTACAAATACCCCAAAATACGGATTTACAGTGCTAATATGCTCCATATAACCTACCTTTAAATATTTTTTTCCTTGTTTTCAAGCATAATCCTAGAAAAAACAGTTACTTGCACTATAACGAAATGTGCTTTAAATTAAAGATATAACAGAGCTAAATAAATGGGGAATGTCACAAAATGATACATCATTTTAACTAATGATAAAAAAGTGTGTAAAATTGTAATGTTGAATAAATAAGAGAAGTAAAAACAACTAAATATATGCTTAAAATTTGAAAAAATATCCCAAATTATATGGGATATTTTTTAGTAAGTTACATTTCTCATTTTCCAATTTGGCTTAACTGTTTTTTCTAGGATTATGCTTGAAAACAAGGAAAAAAATA
>JAADDU010000086.1 GCA_013153755.1 Campylobacterota bacterium
GTTCTGGGACCTGGACTTTATGAACTTGAGACAAATAACCTTCCGATTTTAACAACACTTCAACATTGGGATCATGGATTTGATTCGCCGTTTAAGGCTGAGATATATTTTGTAAATCTTAGAAAGTTCACTGATCTAAAGTGGGGAACAAAAAACCCTATAATCATAAGAGATAAAGAGTTTGGAGTAGTTCGTATCCGTGCTTTTGGAACTTATGAAATGAGAATAGACGATCCTGCACTTTTTATAAAAGATATAGTTGGAACAAATGGAAACTTTAATGTTGAAGATATAAGCAATCAATTAAGAAATATCATCATATCCAGATTTAGCGATATTGTAGCTAGTTCTAATATCCCAGTTCTTGATCTAGCTTCAAACTATGATCAACTTAGTGAGTATATAACTCAAAAACTCTCTACCGAATTTGAAAAGTATGGAATTGAACTTACAAAGTTTTTGATAGAAAATATCTCAGTTCCACAATCTGTCGAAGAGGCGATAGATAAAAGAAGTAGTATGGGAATCATAACAGATCTTCACAAATACCTAGAGTTTCAAACAGCTGAGTCTATGACAAAAGGTGGTAGCGAAAATATGGCAGGTATGGGTGCAAGTATGGGCGTTGGTTTTGCAATGGCAGATAAACTAAGTCGTAGTTTTGAGAGAAAAGGTTATGTACCTGAGCCATTTGAAAAGATGTACTACTATGCAAATGACAAAGATCCAATAGGTCCACTTAGTATAGATGAGATTGAAGAACTTATAAAAGAAAAAAAGATAAACTCGGACACGCTTATGTGGTCAAGTGGTATGGAGAGTTGGGCAAAGGCTAAAAAGATAGATGAACTTGAATCACTATTTAATCTATTAACACCTCCTCCATTATCCTAAGATGAAACCAGTTAAATTAAAAGAAAATTCTCTATTTAGACAAAAAAGTTTCCCCTGCTCCTCTTGCGGGGCAAACTTAGTCTTTTGTGCCGATGTAGATGCTCTAAAATGCACATATTGTGGGGCTATAAACAAGATAACCCCACCTGCACTACCCATAAAAGAGAATGATCTAAATAGCACTCTAGCAAATATCAAAACATACAACTTTACAACAGAAGATCCAAATAGAGAGATAAAGTGCCCATCATGTGCTGCATCTTTTTCAATAGACAAATATACTCGTAGTACGAAATGTCCATATTGTAACTCTCCTATAGTAACAAATGCCGACATTTTTATGCCACTTGCTCCAAAATCTCTCTTACCTTTTGATATAAATCATGATGAGGCTAAAGAGATATTTAAAAAGTGGGTAGGAAATCTTTGGTTTGCTCCAAATGAGTTAAAAGATATATACGATACAGATAGTAAACTAAAAGGGATTTATCTGCCTTATTGGACTTATGATAGTAAAACACACTCAACATATCGAGGAAGAAGAGGTATCGTTTATCATGATAGAGTAAGAAGAAGAGTCTATATAAATGGTAGAGAAGAGATAGTTGAAGATATAGTAGAGAGGATTGAGTGGACTCCTGTAAGTGGAGAAGTTTATGATAGCTTTGATGATGTACTAATAGGTGCAACAAATACAATACCTAGAAAACTAGCTGATAGCCTAGAGCCTTGGGATCTTGAAAATCTACAACCTTATGATGAGAGGTTTTTAAGTGGATTTGATAGCGAGATCTACCAAGTAGCACTAGATGAGGGGTTTGAGTATGCAAAAGATTACATGCAATACTCTATACGAGAGCATGTAAGGTACCAGATAGGAGGAGATAGGCAACAGATAACAGACCTTAGAGTCTATCACAGTGATACTACATTTAAATATATACTATTACCAATCTGGAGTGCACACTTTAACTATAACAATAAAGAATATAGATTTGCTATAAATGCAAGAAATGGCAAGATAGTCGGTGAAAGACCTTATAGTAAATTAAAAATATTTATAGCTGTTGCTATGGTATTAGCTATACTTGGTGCTATATTTTACTTTGGGGATTTTGAAAATCAAGGATTAGATTATAACTCACCAAATATACATATATCCATCTAAATTTTTTCCTTTTTTAATGGTTTTGGCGTCTCTTTTTTAATCTATTTTAAACTTATCATGATAGTTCAATATCTTGATAAGTTTTATTTTTGTTTGTCATGATAAAGATTGAATTGTACCTTTAACGGTTGAACACAAAAATCTGTTTTCTGTTTCAACCTTTTTTACATTTGTTATGATAACACATCTTTTTGTGAGAGTGTATTTTTACGGCTGGGAAAACAGATTTTTGTTGCTGTGAGACTGTGAAAGAACTCACACCAAATCTAATAAAAACATAGTAACAAACAACCCCTAAAAAGCATCATTTACAAACCTCTAAATGGTATAATACTCTCATAGGAAAAGGATAAAGATGGGACTATACAAGCAAGGGTTAAATAGAAAACAACAGCTGATGTTTCCACCAAGTTTAGATGAATTAGTATCAGAGGATAATATAGTTCGTGCTATTGAAGAATATGTCAATGTATTAAATATTTCAAAGCTAAATATAAAAACAAAAAAAAGTTTGATAAAAGATGGACAACCAGCATTTCATCCTAAGTTACTACTAAAGATCTATATCTATGGATACCTAAATAAAATAAGAAGTTCAAGAAAGATTGAACAAGAGATAAGTAGAAATATTGAGATGATGTGGCTAAGTCAAGGATTAACACCAAGTTATAAGACAATATGTAATTTTAGAAAAGATAATCCTAAAGCCTTGCAAATAATCTTTAAAGAGTTTTCTATACTTATTAAAAATCTAAAACTAATAACAGGTGATTTAGTAGCAGTAGATGGGGCATTTTTAAGAGCAAATGCAAGTAAAAATAGACTTATTATGAAAAAAACTCTAAAAAAAGATATAGCTAAAATAGATGAAGATATAAAAAACTATATGAGTGTTTTAGAGACTCTAGATAAAGAGGATAAAAATCACACTAACCTAAAAATCTCAAAAGAAGAGATAGAGAAACTAAAAGATAAACAAACACAATTAACAAAAGATTTAGAACTTCTTGAAGTACTAAAAAAAGAACAATACAATAAGACAGATCATGACGCAACAGCTATGAGTAAACCATCTCAAAATTTAGTAGCCTATAATAGCCAAATAGCAGTAGATCATAAATATAAGTTTATAGTAGCGACAGATATATCAACAAATGGTCATGATCTAAAAGAGTTACATAGTATGTCAATAAAAACAAAAGAGATAGTAAATAACCCTAACATGATAATAACAGCAGATAAAGGCTACTACTCCACTAAAGAGATAAAGAAATGTATAGAAGATGGTATAGAGACTATCATACCTCCAAGATGTACAGGAGTTAATAAAAAGATAAAAGATGGAAGATTTGCAAAGAAACATTTTATTTATAACCATGAAGAGGATTGCTATATCTGCCCAAATAACCAAAAACTTATGAAAATGAAAAACCAATATAAAAGAGATGGTAGAATGTTAGATATCTATAGAGTATCAAGAAAATATTGCCAAATATGTCCACTTAAAGAAAACTGTATAACAGATAAAGTAAAAAATAAATATGTTTACAGATGGGAACATGAAAACATCATAGATAACTACAATAAAAAGATGGCAACAGCAAAATCTAAAAATATAGTAAGAAAAAGAGGTTCAATAGTTGAACATCCATTTGGAACTATAAAAAGAACTCTAGGATGGGATCACTTTCTTGTAAGAGGAAAAAAGAAAGTACTAGGAGAAAATGCACTAATCATGTTTACCTATAATTTTAAAAGATTACTAAATCTCATAGGGATAGTTCTGTTTAAAAAACTATGTATTGCTATAAAAAATAACAATCTAACCCAAATAAGACAAGAGATACAAGCTTATATCTAAAGATATAGCTCTATATAGACAACAAATGAGCAATTTTAGACTCTTTTTTTAAGAATATGATTTTTAGGGAATAATTTTCAAAAAAGTTTATATTTTTAGAGGTGATTTGACTGTGAATTAGTGGTGGATGGGACTAAATTCACAGTCTCAAAGTTTTGTTAGGTTATTTAATCCAATCATCAATAATTTTTGTTAATTTTTTATCGTATGTATCATGATTTGAGTGTTCTTCAAGTGGATTTTTCCACCAATTTTTATGTGTTCTTGCCCATTCTTTAAAGTCGATTA
>JAADDU010000174.1 GCA_013153755.1 Campylobacterota bacterium
TTTTAGAACTTCTATATTTGTTAATTTTGTTTTTGATTGTTTTGTTTTTAGTGGTTCAGTTTTTAGTATTTCTTCTTTTTCTAACTTTGTTTGTATCTCATTTTTTGGCTTTATTTGAATATCTTCTAAAGTTATCTTCTTTATATCTATACCATATACTTTAGATAACTCTTTTAGTCCCTCTAATGTTTTTGGTAGCTCTTGAGCTATCGCTCTTTTATACCCATCACTCTTAAGTATCTTTTCTTTTAGATAATTTTTTGCGCTATTTACTAAAATTTTCAAATCTTTTACATCTGTATTTTGCATAATTTGTGGGTTTAATGTTGTTATATCTTCGATAGAGATATCTTTTGTTCTTGGTAAGTTTTTTAACATTAATAAAGAGGAAAGATTGTCGTTTTGAACATCCTTAGTTTCTACCGTGTTAGTACTTAAACCAATAGCATCTATAAAAGTATTTTTAGTAGTTAAGTCAACTATCTCATTCTTTGTCTTAGTATTGTCTATAGTTGTTTTGTCATCTGACTTAGGAGTTCCAATTTTAACTGCCTTTAACAGATCTGCAAAAGAGATAGTGCTTTTTAGATCATCTTTAGATATTAAATTTATCATAGATGTAGATTTATCAGTTTTTTGTAAATCTAGTAGATTCATCTTTAGCCCCTTATATAGCCTAATAAACAAGACTTTTAGATAACTAAAGCATTAAGTATTCCAAATATATATAGTTTAGGTGTGAAAAAAGGAAAGGTTTATAACTATTTTAATAAGTCTAAATAATCTAGACTAGTTTTACAAAACATTTTTACACTATTTTGTAAAACTTCCACAAGTTCATCTGCATCTTCTCCATCTACAGGGTAACTAATGACAAAAGAGTTTACAAACTCATCAAAAAATTCATCAAAAAGTTTTTTTACTATCTCTGCTCCATATTTATCTGTATATGGTAGAACAAAAAAATAATCTGTATCGTTGTTAGCTATACTATCTGAAGCTCTTAAAATTTTTTCTAAAGAGTCTCTTACTTGCTCATCAGCTATTTTACTAAAATCACAGTAGAGTATGGTAAAACTCTCTGCTCGATTTTCATCAAGCCTATCTGAGATACCAACATTTAATCTTATTAGTTGTTTAAAATCTTGAAAATGAAAATGAATACCAGCCATCATCTCTCCTTATCTTAACATTAGTATATCATCTAAACATAAAATAACTATAAAATACTAAATTCTTTAACTTCTTCTTTAGATGCGAATGGAGATGAAGAGAGTTTTGTACCCTCTATCTCTAACGTATAACTATTATCGATTTTAGTTTTACAATATGTTAAAATTATTTTAGATGCAGTACTTATATCCTCTTTTGTTGCATTTTTACTAAGCAAAGCATGAGGTCCTGGTAAACCAACTGTTTTTATATGGTAAAACTTATCATTTTGTATATCTTGAAGATAACCATTTTCCTCTTTATCTCTACCTACAACAAGTTTCGCACCATCTTTTAAACGAAAATGGCGGCCAAATTTCATAACTGGTATATCTTTTACTTCAAATTTATCATACTTTATAAAATCAAACATCTTCTTAGCAAAATTTTCATCCGTTAAAAGACAACCTCCACCTGGAGATTCAAAATTATCAAGACCTATCTCTTTTACCATTTGAAGTTGTCTATCACGACTTCTTCCTGTAATGCCTTCTAATTTTTCTCTATCTACCCAACCTTTTTCTTCTGCTATTGTTGGTGCTAACATTTTTGCTGACATAGGACGCAACAAAAGACCATCACAATTTGATTCATTTAAAACTGTTTGTAGAGCATCTTTGTTTTGACTCATCGGTCTTTGACCCATAACTTCACCACTTATTAAAAAGCTTGCACCTTCAGCTTCCATGATTCTTTTAGCAACTGCAAACATTTTAGCATGACAATCAATACACGGATTAAAATTTTTTCCATATCCATGTTTTGGGTCAAATAAGACATCTTGTAAGAATTCACTTTCTATATCTATGATTTTTAGCTCTGCGCCAACTTGGTCACACATACTTTGCATATGCTCCAATCTATCTGTAGTGCTTCCAAAGCCTGTTTTTATATTTAATGCTAAAACTTCGATACCCTGATCGATTATAAGTTTCATCGCTAGGGTTGAGTCTAGTCCACCACTAAAAAGTGCTATTGCTTTCATAGATTTCCTTGTTTTAAGAGAGTTTACCATCTTTGAGTTTTGCAATTTTACCACGAAATTGGCGAATCTTAAAAGCTTTTTCTTCAAATGTTATATCTCTTTTCATATTTATCTTTTTTAACTCTCTTTCGTAATACTTTGTAAGAAATGAGATAAGTTCTGCTTTTAATGATGTTTCATCTTTAAGTGCTTTTATCTGCTCATCAACTGATATAGCCATAAGAGATGGGTCATCAAACTTTCCACTTAAAGCTAAACTGAATTCTCTTGAGTGAAATTGTAACAATGATGGTTCTATAGTATCCAAAATCATATCTATAAGTTCAGGACACTCCAAAACTGTTTTAACCAAAGAAAGCTCCCAAGCATCTTTGTGAGTATCTTTTTGCATCAAAGCACTTTGATGATTATTGTGTGATTGTGTCACCTTGATAAGAGAGGGACTAATACCTAAGCCACCTAAGCGAGATGCTAAAAAAGTTTTATACTCCTCTTGAAGAATTGGTGAGAGTGTCTTTAGGTAAGCAGTAGCATCTCTCATACACTCCTCTTTAGCTTTTGGATCTCTCAAATCATATAAAGAGAGTATCTCTTGTAAAACAAATTCTATAAAAGGTTTTGCATCTCTAAACATGGAAGCAAGTTCTTCTACTCTACCATCTTTAACCATATCTGCTGGGTCTAAACCATTTCCAAAAATCACAACACCACCATTAAAACCACTAGCACTAAGAAGTCTGGATGCTTTTAGAGCAGCATTTCTTCCTGCTTTATCTCCATCGTAAGCCATAACAACTCTCGGCTCACCTTTTCTTAAAAGTGGTAAATGTTCTTGCGTTAGTGCTGTACCTAAAGTTGCTACGGCATTTGTAAACCCAGCTTGATGAAGCATAATAACATCAAGATAACCCTCTGTTATAACTATCTCTTTTGTTTTATATAGTGTTTGTTTGGCATGATGATAAGCATATAAAAGTCTTGATTTGTTAAAAAATGGTGTTTCAGGGGAGTTTACATACTTTGCTTGATGACCTGTGATAGTTCTACCACCAAAACCAACTAAACTACCATTTGCAGAGTGTATAGGAAATGTTATCCTCTCTATAAATCTGGCATAAGTATGTCTAGACTCTGTATCATAGCCTACAACACCCATATCTACAGCTTCTTTTAAACTAAACTGTTGAGCTTTTATAAAGTTTATAGTTGCATTTGATTCTGGTGCATAACCTATACCAAATTTCTCAACACTACTCTCATAGATACCCCTTTGTGTTATATATGAGAGTGCATCTGGTTTTGAGTTTAGTAGATTTTTATACCAATCATTTAAAACATCCATAACTTGTGAGCGAGGCTTGTTATGTTTGTTATCTGTATAACCAAGCGTAAAGTTATAAGTAGTTGCTAACTTTTCTAACGCTTCAGGATAGTTGAGTTTTTCATACTCCATAGTAAATTTTATACTATCTCCACCAGCACCACAACCAAAACAGTGATATATCTGTTTTGTAGGGCTAACAACAAAAGAAGCTGTTTTTTCATCGTGAAAAGGACAAGGTGCTTTGTAGTTTGCACCAGCCTTTTTTAGCTCTACATAAGAGCCTACAACATCAACAATATCAAGTCGTGCTTTTAAAGCTTCTATAGAGTCTGGTGTTATCATAATGATATTATATCTTTATGTGGATTAATTAATCTAATCTTACAAAATCATCATACCTTTTAGATTAAGTAAAACGCATTGTATCTTTTTGTAGTATTAGTATTATTTATAAAAGGTGGATTTAATTATGGCTATTTCAAGAAGAGATGCACTCAAATTTTCAGGGCTTATGGCACTTAGTGTTAGTGCTGGAGAATGTAGTACAACACAAAAACAACATGAGCTAAAAGCTAAAGCACCACTACCAAAAACAAAGAAACCAAGAGTTGTAGTAGTTGGTGGTGGGTGGTCAGGTTTAAGTGTAGCAAAATACACAAAACTTTACGCAAAAGAGTGCGAAGTTATACTTGTTGAACAAAGATATGAGTTTTTGTCTTGCCCTATGAGTAATCTTTGGCTTGTAGATAGAGTAAAACTTGAATATTTAACACATGATTACCTTCAAGGAGCAAGAGAGCATAACTATACATACTTCCATGCTACTGCTATAGGGGTAGATAAAAAAAACAACATCTTAAAAACTACAAATGGAGATATAGAGTATGACCATTTAGTTTTAGCCCCAGGTATTGACTATGATTATTCATATTGGAATGTAAATTTAAATATTGAGAGAAGACTTAGACAAGAGTACCCAGCTGCTTTTATACCAGGAAGTGAACACATAACACTTAAAAATAAAATACATAACTTTAAAGGGGGAAACTTCATCTTAAGTGTTCCCGCGGGAAACTATAGATGTCTTCCTGCACCCTATGAAAGAGCTTGTATAATAGCCGATTTTTTTAAAACAAAAAAATTAGATGCAAAGGTCATCCTTCTTGATGAGAACAATGACATAACCATAAAAGAACATGGTTTCCATACTGCTTTTAACAAGCTATATAAAAACTATATAGACTATCGACCAAATTCAAAGATAGAAAATATAGACTTAGATACTAAAACAGTTGAAACAGAGTTTGAAGAGTTTAGTTTTGATGATGCCTCTTTTTACCCTCATGTTAGAGGTGGCAAAATTTTAGAAACTATGGGTGTTGCTAAAGATACTATCTACAATAAAATGGAGGGAGATATAGATCCTATAACTTATGAGGTAAATGGACATAAAAACATATATATCAGTGGAGATGCACGACCAATGGGATTTTCAAAGTCAGGTAATACATCAAACACAGAGGGACAATATGTAGCTAAACTCATAGCTACTAAAATCAACAAAGCATCCAATATAAAATGGCAATCACCTCTAACTATATGCTTCTCAGCAGTTTCTATAAACCCTGAAAGAGCCATATATATACACTCAGAATATGCTTATAACAAACAAACAAAACGGTTTGGGTTTGCAACACCTGTTAGTAGTGAAAACTGGGGTGGTAAAGATGGACTAGACAATGCAAAAGGTTTGTATGATTGGGCAGATGCCTTATATGTAGATATGTTTGGAAAGACAAATTAGATGAGGGCTAGCCTCATCTAAAGAGAGAGTTATTCTATTATCTCTGCGATTATATCTTCTATCATTTTATGTGCTTCACGGAGTGCATCTACTGCTTTTTTATCTTTTATATCAAGAGTAGTTATCCAGTTATCAACACCTAACCAACCCATATGCATCTTATTTTCACCTTTTTTCTTGTAAAGGTAAAAAGCACATGGAGCATAAGCACCAGCTTCTGGAGTGTCTTTAGATACAGGATAGATTACATCAAATTTACAGATAGAGTAAGTATCATAAAAATCATAAGCATCATAGCCAGCAGGGACAAACATCTCTTCTGTTAAGTTAAGATAACCTGGCATTAAAAAGCCTATAGGTTCCATCTCACCCTCAAATTCATCTTCAAATTCTTCTTTAAGCTCTTCCATATTTGTATCAGGTTCTATCTCTAAATCTGCTACAAAAGATGTTTGAAATGATTTGTTTGGAAATTCAACTGTATGATTTAGCTCTTTAAACTTACCATTTGGCATAGCATTTTTAAGTGCTGTTTTAATTAGTTTTGCATAAGCTATAAGGTCTGGATCATCAACAGGAATCTCCCCAGCTCTTGCTATACCTTCTAATGTTAAAGTTGAGATATTCATCATCCCTTTATCTTCCCATATTGACATGGTAAGGGGAGTTAAAAGTCCAAATGTTGGATACTTTTTTAAAAGTTTTAAAGATAACTCTTTACTACGAAACATAGCTAGATTATAAGTCTTATAAAAAGTTTTTTTGAATCTTAGAGAAAATGGTTTGTTCATATCATTATTACCATCTATAAATAAACCAGATTTTTCAAATGCTTCATCTATTGATTTTGTAGTGATTTTACCATCTTTGTTATCTGCGCTAAAAACTTGAACATTTTGTATAGACTTAGCCATAAGCAAGTTTGTTGAGAGAGTTAAAGCAACTAAGAACATTATATATATTTTTTTCATTTTTTTTCCTTTATAAAAATCTAACTTCGTCATCCACACAAATAACACCAGATTCTATAACTTTTGCAAATATCCCTCTATCGTTTTCAAGTAGTTTGGGAAGTTTCGCATCTATCTTTGATAAGCTATTGCAAATAGTACAGTTTTGAGTTATCTCTAAGGTTGTTTCTCCAACTTTTAATCTATCTCCAATATTAAGATGATAGGGATTAACATCAAGTAAGATATTTTCCCCTAAAGAACTAAAAGGGGTATCTATACCATTTTGTTTTGCTAAATTATAACTATCTATAGAAGTTATCAATATAGCTCTTTGGATGTTTTTTGCATAAAATTTATCTTCTAAAACGCCTTTCTTATCAAGAACCAATACATCTTTAGAGGTGCGATTACTCTTACCCTCTAAAGACACATATAGTGCTAGTACACAATTTTGAGGTTTCATGCTACTTGATTTTACCCTTACCTTTACCTGTTTTACCTTTACGGTCAATCCAGCTAAGAAGTAGTTTATCACCCTTTTTAAATCCATCAGCTTTTAGTTCAAACTTAAAGATAGGGTTTTTAGATAAAAATTGACTAGTTGACATATCTAAAACGGTTTCACCATTTATAGTACCTGTAATATGAGTGATGAAGTTTGCATCTTCTCTATTACCAGTTTTTTTCTCCATCATGTTAAATGTAGTCATGCTATGTTTAGCCATAGCTTTAACTTTAATAACACCTTTTTTTAATTTTGCTTTTACTTTCATAATTTACCTTCTTATATAATTTTTAGTTTTTAATACTTAGGGATTAACCTTCACATCCACCGAGTGCAACATCTAAAGATTGTTTAGCAGCATAAAGCTTGCCATCTTTACCTTTTGCAACAATAGTTATCGCTCCAGATTTACCCATTTTAATTTTAATAGAGTACTTGTTTATAGAGTATTTTGTAACTGTATATGCACAAACTGCTGCTTCAGGGTTTGCATCTTGAAATACTGCAATAGATACTATATCTTTGTCGCATGAAAAATCAACAGGGATAGCTCCACCATTACTTGCAATTTTTGGTGCTTTTAGTTTTACACCCTCCATAACTAAATCATTTGAACCATACATAGCTTTAATAGCATCATCAACAGTATGAGCCGACCAAACATTTGGTTTTGTTTTTCTATAATCTTCTGCTCTTACACTAGCAGGTACAGCTGCTAGAGCAATTGCACCAAAAGTTAGACTTAAAAATTTTCTTCTTTGCATAATATATTTTCCTTTTCTTATTTACTTTTTTTAATCATATAGTCAACTACAGCTTTAAATTCTGCATCTGACATATCAACCCCACCTTTTGGAGGCATCACATTTATACCGTTTATACCATTACTATAAACTTTTTCTAAACCTTTTGCTAAAACATCATTCCAGTCACCTTTACTTCCAACAGCAGGAGCACCCATGCTATCATCAGCGTGACACATCATACAGCTCTCTTCATAAGCTTTTTGAGCTGGAGACTTATCCTCTTTTGGTTTTTGAGGTATATCTTTAGCAGATGCTAAAGGTGGATGAAAATCTGAGATACCACCATTTTGGATACGAACAACTTTAGCAGTTGATTTTTGACAGTTTGTCATACACCTTTGGCTAGGTTTTACTTTGATACCACCAAAATTTGTTGGATTAGAGTAATATTTTCTAACATTTTCTAAAGCTTGTGGACCTTCAATATGTGGCTCAAAACCATCTTTGTTAGGCATCTTTATTTTTAGAAATTTCTCACGATTTAGTACATATTCATCATCAACTTCTTGCCCATCAATCTCAAATTCATTTATATTTAGTATGTAAGCAACAAGTGCATAAACTTCATTGTTATCTAATGTTTTACTTCTAGTATGTGGCATACCATCTCTTATGTACCACCAAAGTGTACTAGCTTCTGGCCAATATGAACCAAAAACACGAACTGGACCATCTGCATCTGGTTTAACTCTTTGATTTTTAAGTGTTTGTTGTAGTTCAGTTGCATTACCTTTAGAAAGTGCTGGATAACCACCACCACCTGAACCAAAGTCACCATGACAACTTACACATTGAGCTTCATATAGTTCCTCACCCTCTTCAACACTACCTTGTCCTTCTGGTAGACCTGTTCCATCTGCCATAACATCTTTGTCCCATGCTTCTATCTCATTTTTACTTGGAATACGACCATTGTTAAAGCCACCTTTTAGAGTGTCTTCGTTTACACGATATGGACCAGTCATACCATTTAAAACAGGATGATAAACACCACCATCTATAGTTTTATGATTATTTAACGTGTTAGTAGGTGCAGGTATAAAAGTACCTTTAGCAACATCACTTGCAATACAATTTACACTTGATAGAGCAACACTAGTTGCTAATGATGCAGAAATGATTAATTTACGATCTAATTTGAACATGGTTTACCTCCCCTGTTGGTGTAACTTCCCAAGTCTCTACACCATTTCTATGATATACACTCTCAACACCCATAACTGCTGTTTCTTCATCAACGGTTGGTTGGATATAACCAGCATCATCCATAGCACGAGATGTAAGTAAAAGGGTTTTACCTTTTTTATATCTATACATAAAGCTCCATCTTGTCCATGATTTAGGAAGAACTAAACCTTTTAGTTTTGCTTCTTGGTATGTTTTTCCACCATCAAATGAAAGATCTACTCCTGTGATAGTTCCCATACCAGACCAAGCAAGTCCTTCTATCTCAACAAGTTGACCATCTTTTAAATCAGTCCATGGTCTCTCTGGAGATGGAGATACAACAGTAGAGTTTACCTCATTTGCATAGAAGTGCTGAACTGCTTTACCTGTTGGTTTTAGTGCAGTATATTTTGAAGTTTCCTCTTTACAAAACCATGGCTCTTTTGCAAACTCTAGTCTTTTTAGCCATTTAACACATAAGTTACCTTCCCAACCTGGAAGAAGTAGTCTTACTGGGTAACCTTGTTCAGGACGGAGTGCTTCACCATTTTGACCCCAAACAATCATAGCATCATCTAAAATCTTATCTATAGGAACACTTCTACCCATCTCTGAGTTATCGCTCCCCTCTGCTAACATCCATTGTGCATCAGGTTTAAGACCTAAATCTTCTAAGATAGTTTTTATATAAACACCAGTCCACTCGGCACTACTCATAAAACCTTTAGCAAATTGTAAAGAGTTAAACTGAGGTCCTCTCCACTCTTGACCACCGTTTGCTGGACACTCTATAAAGTGTGTACGAGTTACTTTAGGGTATCTTTTTAGCTCATCTAGTGTAAGGACTATTGGTTTATCGACTAAACCATGAATCATCAAACGATATTCATTTGGATCAACATGGGCAACACCACCATGACTTCTACTGAAGAAAAGTCCATTTGGAGTGATAATACCCTCAGAATCTTGTATCGGAGTAACGGCAATAGATGCTCTAAAGTTACCAGATGCTAAAAGCTTAGTATATCTTCTAGTTACATTATGCTCATATGCAGATGGCATACCATAAAGATTTTTTGTAACTGGGTCTCCCCATTTTTGTCCCCATGGAACATGGTGCATAATCGCTGGGTCATCCTGTGAAGCTAAAAGGTTGCTTCCTGCCAATGCAGTTACAGAAATGGCAGCTGTTTTTTTGAAAAAATCTCTTCTACTAGAGAGTTGAGTTTCTTCATCAACTGATTTAGTAATTAAATCTTTTTGAGATTGTTTATTATCCATATTTTCTCCTTTTTAAATTGATAACATATATCATTTAAGACCGATTGAATGGTCAAAGTTATAATAACTATGAATAATTATACTCTAATAGTGGCATATAAATGTGATATTTTTTTGATTTTATAACTGTTTGTTACATTAAGGAACAAAATATAAAAAAAAGTTATATTTTGCTTATAATGCTTATAATAGGGGTTTATAAGAGGTGGGGAATTAGTTTTTTTTATTATATATCTTATTTGTCTAGATAATATTACTAGTTCTTTGAGGTTATACCAAGCAAAATTATCAAATTTTTATCTATATCTATTAAAAAAGGGATTGTACATCCATTGTATTGAATATCTTTGATAGTATCATCATCAAAGTAGATAGATTTTTGATACTTTTTTAATTTTGATGGCATATTTAAAATGATAGTATCGAGATACATTTTGAACTTCTTTGTTTGTTGATGGTCCAATGTCTTAAGGTAAGACAGTATCTCTTTTAGTTGTTTTTCATATACAGAAGAAGCCAAGATTTTCATATAAAGTTCCTTTTATGGAAAAATTATATCATGTATTATCTAGCTTTTTATTAAAAGATTTTTTATTGATGGTGTAAAGTCTGATAGTTCTGCTGATTTTATTTACTATGGAACAGTCGATAGTGGGGTTTGTTGTAAAAGTGATAAGATAGTAGATTGGATTGAAAAAAAATGCTCAAATGGTGCTATATCTATTGGGAAACTAACATTTCAAGCATGGAATAGAAATATTAATGGGGGTATAGAATCTGAAAATAAAAGATGATATAGTAGTGATTTCTAATGAAAAATAAAGGTACAAAAGAGGGAACAGCTCAAGAAATAGATTTTGTTAAGCAACTTAATAAAAAAGAAAATTTATCTTATTGGAACATTTTATCATTAATATTTTGAGCCATCTTTTTTATAAGAGGTACACTAACACTATTACCAATTTGCTTATAACTTTGAGCTTTATTTGGCTCTATAGTTAGTTTCATAAGTACTACAAGCATGTTTATCTATTTCAGCAGAAAATACACATTTAGCCCCGACACTTTCAAAAGCTAAGCGAAAACCACCTATCCCTGCAAAGAGGTCAATAAACTTTAACATGCAAACAATGTTGGTTGGAGAGGTGCCCTTTTCAGGGTATAAGGTTTAGACTGAAGAACCTCTTTTTTTTCAAGACCTTTAAGTATATGAACAATAGTATTTATATTAAAACCATTTCCTATCATTTTATAGCGTTGTGTATCACTACAACTTGATGTATAGTTATCGGGAATATTTTGTAATCGTTCACACTCTAGAGGGGTAAGTTTTCTTATTCGTTTTTTATCTAGTATTTTTGTTGTGTCTGCTCTTGCTAAAATAGTTGGTGATTTACTTGTAAGGTCATAGATTCTTCTTTGTCTTTCATGGTCATTTATGATTGTTTTAGGTACATCAAAAAGTTTTACTATTCCATCTTTAGTCGGAGTTTTAGTAAAAATTAGATTCTCTTGTATAAATTCGTTAAGTCCATTTTTATTAAAATAATATTTTTCATCAACTTTTGGTAGTATGATATTTTTTAGTGTTTGTGTATGATGTATTTTTGGTAATGCTGGAAAATTAATATTTGTCCAATAGTATCGTGGTCTTGATTGAGCTGAAAAAAGTGAAGAGTTTATCTCTATAAAATTTACTCCTATAATATCACTCATTAAATCTCCCCATCTGTTTTTTACATTTTCAAGTAAAAAATATGTAGGTTTTAATTCTTTATATAATCTTATATACTCATAAAAAAGTCTTGATTTTTCACCTTTAAGACCTAATCCTTTTTGTGCATTACTTAAATCTTGGCATGGACTTCCTCCAATAAGGAGGTCAATTTTTGGTAAATCAGATGCTTTTATATTTTTTATATCTCCTAGATGTATAATATCAGGATAGTTCTCTCTTGAAACTTTTATAGCATACTTATCTATTTCACTAGCATAGTAGTTTGTTATAGGTATATTTAATTTCTCAAGTGCTATTCTAGCACCTGATATACCATCAAATAAACTTAAAATATTCATAATATTTTCTTTTTTTAAACATTATAGTAACTAGCATTTGGATGATAAACAATTAATGCACTCGTACTTTGTTCTGGGTGGATTTGAAAAGTCTCACTAAGTTCTATACCAAATTCTTCTGGTTTTAGTAAATCAAAAAGTGGACGGTTTAGCTCTAAATCAGGACAAGCTGCATAACCAAACGAGTACCTGCATCCTTGGTATCTATTCATCCTTACATCAGCTAAAGTATTCCCTTCATCTTCGCTAGCTATATTTAAATCAAGTCTTATCTGTTTATGAGCTATCTCTGCTAAAGCTTCAGCTAACTCAACTCCAAGACCATGAAACTGATAATATTTAGTATAGTTTCCATCATCCATAATAGCTCTCTCAGCATCACTAAGTTTAGAACCAGCACTTACACAACTCAATGCTATAACATCATCTCTATCAGAGTGAAAAAAGTCACTTATAGCACGATGAGGTTGTTTTGATTGTCTAGGAAAATCAAATACTTTTATAGCTTCTCCTCTTACATCTTCAAGAGGTCTAGTATCTATTTGTGCATCTGAGTTATAACCTTTACTCTCATCAAATATAAGAAGTTTGTTATCATCACTACGACAAGGCCAATAACCATAGATTATGGTTGGCTCAAAAAGCTTTTCATCTAAAAACTGAGCTTTTAATTTTTCATAAGCTGGTAATATTACCTTATCTACTTGCTTTTGGTATTCCTCTTTTGTTTTACCTTTAGAACTATATCCCCAACGAGATTTAAATAAGATTTTGTGATTTATCCACTCAAAAGCCATCTCAATTTGTGATTGTGTTAATTTTATCTCTCTTCGACCCCAAAATGGTGGTGTTGGAACTTTGACTTCACGAGAAGGCATCTTTATCTCTTCAAATGGGGGTATGACTACCTCTTTTTTCTCTTTTATGATTTTTTCTTGTAAGTCTTTACCGTGTAAATCAGTATCAAAATTACCCTCTTCGATACGGCTCATTGCTGTTACACCATCAAACGCATCTTTACAGTAAAAGATAGGTCCATCATAAAATGGGCGACAAAACTCATCTATAAAGTTTCTAGTAAGTGCTGCTCCACCTAAAAGAACAGGTATCTCTATCCCCTCTGCTTTTAATGTTTTTAGATTTTCTTGCATAACTTGTGTTGATTTTACCAAAAGTCCACTCATACCAAAAGCAGAGATATGCCCCTCTCTCATAGCTTGTATAAACTCTTCAAGCTCAACTTTTATCCCCAAATTTCTAACTTTAAAACCGTTATTTGAGAGGATGATGTCAACTAGATTTTTACCAACATCATGCACATCCCCCTTTACAGTTCCAAGAGCTAGTGTTGTATCTACCTCTTTTTCTATCTTCGGTAAGTACGGGTTAAGGAAGTCAACTGTTTTTTTCATAGTCTCAGCAGATTGTAGTACAAAAGGCAGTTGCATCTGACCACTTCCAAACAGCTCTCCAACCACTTTCATAGCATCTATGAGTATCTCATTTACGATTTTTTCAGCTGGTATATTATGGCGAACTTTCTCCACCAAAGGTATCATCCTATCTTTATCCCCATCCATCAAAAGTTTAGCGATTTTTTCCTCATCACTCATTGCTAGATACTCAGCATCCTCTACATCTGTATCTATCGCTTCTTTGGTGCTAAAATGCTCTATAAACTTAAAGAGTGGTTCTTCACCTCTGTTAAAAATCAGATTATCACATATCTCTTGGTCCTCTTTAGAGATTTTATTTATAGGGATGATATGCTTAACATTGATGATAACACTTGTAAGCCCAGCTTCTATACAATGGTGTAAAAACATAGAGTTTAGATATGGTCTTGCATCTTTATCTAGTCCAAAAGAGATGTTACTAAGTCCTAGAACTGCTCCAACTTCTGGGTGTTTTTGGCGAAGAAGTCTTATGGCTTCTATGGTGTTTACACCAGCATCAAGATACTCCTCATCCCCACTTGCAAGGGTAAAAGTAAGTACATCAAAAACCAAATCCTCTTTTTTGAGGTTATGTCTGGTTGTGGCTAAGTCTATGATTCTATCTGCTATGCGAAGTTTATCTTCTACAGTTTTTGCCATCCCTTTTTCATCTATGGTTAGACATACAAGGCTTGTTCCAAACTTTTTAGACAACTGACAAACTGCATCAAACTTCTCTTCCCCATCTTCAAGGTTTACAGAGTTTATGATAGGTTTTCCACCTATGTTTTTTAGTGCAGTCTCTAACCCTTTTGTTTGGGTAGAATCTGGCATAAGTGGGATAGAGATTTTTTGGTTATATCTACTCATAACCTCATCCATATCTTTAGTCTCATCACGACCTGCAAAGCCTACATTTACATCTATAACATGTGCCCCTGCTCTTACCTGTTGTTGAGCAACACTCAATGTTCCCTCATAATCTTCTGCTAAAAGAAGCTCACGAAAAGCTTTACTTCCCGTCGCATTACTTCTCTCACCCATCAAAAGTGGTGCAGGTTTTTGTTTAAGCTCTACAGTTGAAAACAGTGAAGCTAAAGATACTTCATGACTACCAGATGCAGGTTTTGGTTTTATGTTTGATACACGATTTACCAAAGCACGAATATGTTGAGGAGTAGTTCCACAACATCCACCTAAAAAGCTAACACCATCAAACTCTAAAAATGCCTCTTGTTTATCTGAAAATTCTTCTGGATTCATAGGGTAGTATGTGTAACCACCACGGTTTTGTGGAAGACCTGCGTTTGAGTGAACAGAGATAGGCTTATGCCAAACTTCACTTAGAGTTTTTACATGTTTTAAAACCTGCTCAGGTCCTGTTCCACAGTTAAATCCAAGTGAGAGTATGTCAAAAGGCTCTAAGATGGTAGCGATGGTAGATGCATCTGTACCAATTAGCATAGTTCCACTAAGCTCTATAGTTACAGATACCATCATAGGAATCTCTACACCCCTTTGTCTGTTAGCTTCCTCACATGCATGAAGTGCTGCTTTTATTTGAAGTGGGTCTTGACAAGTCTCAAGTAAAAATATATCTACACCACCATCTATAAGAGCTAAACAAAACTCTGTATAACCCTTATACATCTCATCATAAGTTATATGTCCAAGTGATGGTAGTTTTGTCCCTGGACCAATAGAACCTAGTACAAAACGTGGGTGTGTTGGAGTTGAGAATTTTTCACACTCCTCTTTTACAAGCATCGTACCAGTTTTTGTCAACTCATAAGCACGATCTCCTATCCCATACTCATCTAAAACCCAAGAAAAAGAGCCAAAAGTGTTTGTACTTATTAGATCAGCCCCAGCAGTAAGATATGCATGAAAAATCTCTCTCATAACATCTGGTGCAGTTACATTTAAAATCTCATTACACCCCTCATTTCCCTGCCAAGCCTCTTTTGGTATCTTGTCATCTCTTTGTTGAAGTTGTGTACCCATCGCACCATCTATGATAAGTGGGCGAGTTTTGATAGTATTTAAGATATATTCTTTTGTTGTCATCTTTATTCTTATGAGTTAATTTTGTAGAAATATTTTAGCAAACTTGAACATAAAAAGGGCTTTGCTTTGTTTTTGAGTAACACACTTTAAGTAAAAAGTAAAAAATTGACGATAAAAGTTGACAAACTCTTGACTATATTCGTCAAATAAGTATATAATGACGACGAAATTTAAAATATTTGGAGGTTTTATCGTTATTATGATGACTGTAGCTTATATTAGACCCGATAAATATTTTAATGGTACACAAGAACAATTACAACTGATTAACTCTTATGCAACTTCCAAAGGTATCTCAATAGATGATGAATTTATCGACCATATTTCTCAAAATAAAAGGTTGAATGAAAGAGATCATGTTACAGATTATTTTCAAAGCAAAGAAGGGGCAACTCTTCTTATTTGTGATGTTTGGGTGTTGAGTACAAATATAGAAGATTTGACTCAAATGTTTAGTTGTTTATTGAAAAACAACTTTAAAGTACATTTTATCAAACACTCTGTTATAATATCAAATCAAAGTAGCGTAATGTTAGTTTTAGGTCTTATAGACAATCTTCGTCAAAAGATGCAAAATGAGTTTAAGAGAGTTATTGGGCGACCAAAGGGTAGTAAATCAAGTTCAAAATTTGATATCTATGCGAGTGAGATTATCTCGTTTATTAAAGATAAAAAAAGCGTGAGCGAGATGGCAAGAATTTTAAATGTGAGTAGAAGTTCACTAAAAGATTACATAGAGTCTAGGGAATTAAAGCAAGTTGCATTTGGTTCTCTTTTACCACAAGCACCAGATGATGCACAAGAACAAATTATAAATTCTATAGTTTGTCCAAATAACATAACAACAGGAGAGTAGATAGATGAGTCAAGAAAAAAAAGGTATAAAAATACCTAAACCGTGGAGAATAAAAAGATATTATTTTTATCTTATTGTTACTATTGTAGCATTAGTTTTACCGTGGATAGAAGTAAATGGAAATCATTTTTTCCTACTAAGTTTTGATAAGTTAAAATTACACTTAGCTTTTATTCAGTTTGATATGCAAGAACTCTATTTGATGCCATTTTTACTTATGCTTATGTTTTTGGGTATATTTGGTATGACCGTTATGGGTGGTCGTGTATTTTGTGGTTGGGTATGTCCACAGACTGTTTTTCGTGTAATCTATCGTGATTTGATTGAAACTAAGATATTAGGTCTTCGTGGTCGTATCAAAAACAAACAAAAAGAACCAGACATGAGTAAACCAGAGAATAAAGTTAAAAAGGTGATTGCAGTACTTATATGGACTGTTTTAGCTTTTGTAGCTGCATCTGATTTTTTATGGTTTTTTGTTCCACCTGAAGACTTTTTCACTTATCTAGGTGATTTTAATAACCACTGGACACTTTTTGGTTCTGTTATTGGTATAGCTGTATTTTTGATCTATGATATCGTATTTATGAAAGAAAACTTTTGTATCTATGTTTGTCCTTACTCTCGTATTCAGTCTGTTTTATATGATGAGCATACTGTTATGGCACTTTATGATATGCACCGTGGTGGACATATATATGATGGTCATGAGAAAAAATTTACAAAACAAAAAGATATACAAGCTGCTGAACCTCATGCTGAGTGTACTGCTTGTGAAGCTTGTGTAACTGTTTGTCCTACACACATAGATATCCGTCAGGGACTTCAGTTAGAGTGTATCAACTGTTTAGAGTGTGTTGATGCTTGTACAACTGTTATGGGTAAACTTGGTAAACCTTCACTTGTTACTTGGTCAAGTGATTATGAGATTGTTGACCAAAAAGGTAAAACACAATATTTTCGTGGTAAAGTTTTAGCATATATAGGGCTTCTTATAGGTCTTATGGTGATGTTAGGCTACATGGGAAGTACAAAAGAGCATATGCTTTTAAATATCAACAAAGAAACTAGACTTTACTCTGCTAAAAAAGTTCAAGATAAAGTAAGAGTTGATAATGCTTATGTATTTTTACTACAAAATACTGAAAATGATAAGATGAAGTTTTTCTTTGAAGTTATACCACCAAAAGGGATGGAAGGTAAGATAACTATCGCTAAACCTTCAAAACCATTCTTGGTTATACCAGGTGTTAAGAAGAAAAAAGTTGTTGTACTTAGAACGGAAGAAAAATTGGCTGATGATAGTAGAAAAGATACTATTATACCTATAACTATCCGTGCTTATGCGCTTGGACATGAAGATAAAATCGTAGTTTTTAGAAAATCTACATTTATTTATCCAAAATCAACAGTGATAAAAAACTTAAAATAATAAGTTTTTAAACTCCAATAGGGTAGACTCCAAAGATTAAATTTAACTCTTTGGAGTCTGTTTTGTTCAAAAAAATTCAAAAAATTATACTTTTTTTAGTTTTACTATATGCCTTTTTAGGTTTTATAGTTCTCCCTCTCGTTTTAAAACCAAAACTTATAGAGATAGTTCAAGAACAAA
>JAADDU010000177.1 GCA_013153755.1 Campylobacterota bacterium
ACTATACATGAAGTTCAGACATTAGAATCAAAAGAGATTAATTTAGGTAAAATTGAATTAAAAGAGTATCTAAAAACTCTAGATTTAAAGTCTTACCAAAAAAAAGTTATAAAAAGAAGATTTTTAGCAGTTTATGATAGCGATATAAGAGTTATGCAAAAAGATGGAAAATTATATTTGGATTTTTCAAAATATGATTATAGTGATTTACTCTCACACTGATAAGGTATAAAAAAAGAGATATAGTTTTTGGCTATATCTCTTTTTTTATATCTAAAATATACGTAAAACCGTGTATAGTATATATTTTAATAGATAAAATATACTTTTTTATTTATTTTATATACATAATCAACTATATAATATTTAAATAAATGTATATTTAAGTATATAATCCGTATAATTCTCTTTATGCAAATTGATGATCTATTTAATATCCTTCATAACTCTTTAGAGTCTCAAAATAATGGTAAAAAAGTTTCTTTAAAAGAAATGGCTTCATCACTTGGGATATCTATGCGTACATATCAAGACTGGAAGCTTGGTCGTGCTAAACCACAAGCTGCTGGAGTTGTTATGAAAATGTTAGGAAGATTAGATGATGATGAGATTATTAGAGCTGTAAGAAAAATCAACAAACTAAATGAGGTAACTTAATGGGTGCATTAACACAACAAGAAAGAGATGGATTAGAGGATATTTTTCTATCACTTAGCAGAACAAATAAAAAGATGTTGATATCAGAAAATATAAGTATAAAGACTATAAAAGTAATTAAAATGGCTAAAATAGGATTAAAAGAGGTGAAAAAAGCACGATTTATCGAATTTTTGCTTAAAAAGAAGAAAATTTTAAGCAAATAAACTATAAAGTACTTGTAGCTGAATTATTTTTGCGTATATTAGCTAAATAATTTCGGAAATCTTTATGACTCTAAGGGTAAATATATGAATAAAGCTCAATTCGTTGAATTAGTACAAGCAAGTGGTGAGTATAAAACTAAAGTTGAAGCAGAAGCTGCAATCAAAGCATTTACAGAAGCTGTAACTACAGCTTTGGTAAAAAATGAAGATGTTTCTTTAGTTGGTTTTGGTAGTTTTAATGCAACTCTTCAAAAAGGTAAAAGTGGTAAAGTTCCTGGAACAGATAAAACTTATACTACTCAAGATAAAATGGTTCCAAAATTTAAAGCTGGTAAAGGTCTTAAAGATCGCGTTGCAGCTGGTAAATAAATTTTTCAAGATTTACCGTCTAAAGATGACGGTAAATCTCCTCCCTATTTTTTTGTGATTTTCTCTTCAAAATTTAAATAATAATAGTATTGACAACTAAAACTTCAAAAGGAAAAAATATGTTTAAAATAATATTTACTTTTTTATTGATATTCTCAATAAATACTTATGCAAATGATGATGAACCAAGAGTAGTTCTTCAAACTTCAAAAGGTGATATAGAATTAGTTTTATATAAAGATATAGCACCATTAACAGTTGAAAATTTTATGACACATGTAAAAAATGGCTACTATAATGGCGTAGCTTTTCATAGAATTATAAAAGATTTTATGATTCAAGGTGGTGATCCAACTGAAACTGGTAGAGGTGGAGAGAGTATCTGGAAAAAAGATTTTAAAGATGAATTTAAAGATAAAACTTTTGATAAAGCTGGAATCTTAGCTATGGCAAATAGAGGACCACATACAAATGGAAGCCAATTTTTCATTACCACTGCTCCAACACCTTGGCTAAATGGAAGACATACTATCTTTGGATATGTAACTAAAAATACTATGTCAACACTTAAAAAATTAAATAACGTAAGAACCTCTGGACAAAGAAGAGGGGACAGACCATTGGATAGAGTTGAGATTATAAAAGCGTACATAAAAAAATAGCTCATTGTAATCATTTTGTAACCTTTAAAAAGATATAATTTTAAAAATAATAACAAGAGGTTAGTTATGGAAATACAAACTATGAAAAAACTTGAGCAAGAGGCTCTCAAAAAAAGTGGTACAGACTTTATGAGAATAGGATTTGCTCTGTTTTTTATGATAGCAGTGTTAACATTTAGTTTTGTAAGCAATGGTGGAATTCCAAATAATATGTTTTTAGCAGTAGCTGCACTTATAGGTGCATATATGGCTATGAATATTGGTGCAAATGATGTTGCGAATAATGTTGGACCTGCTGTTGGTTCTAAAGCACTAACTCTTACAACTGCTATCATTATAGCTGCTGTTTTTGAAGCTGCTGGAGCCTTAATAGCTGGTGGTGAAGTTGTAAAAACCATAAAAAAAGGTATCATAGACATATCTGCTTTTGGTGGAAATGCTGACCCATTTATCTGGGCTATGATGGCTGCACTTTTAGCAGCTGCCCTTTGGCTTAATTTTGCTACGGCTATGAAAGCACCAGTATCTACTACTCATTCTATAGTTGGTGGTGTTATGGGAGCTGGTATTGCTGCTGCTGGTTTTAGTATAGTTTCATGGACAACTATGGGCAAGATAGTTGCTTCATGGGTTATATCTCCTGTTTTAGGTGGTGTTATTGCTGCTACCTTTTTGTTTTCCATTAAAAAATCTATACTCTTTAAAGAAGATAAAGTTCAAGCTGCTAAAAAATATGTACCTGTCTTTGTAGCTATAATGTCATGGGCATTTATAACTTACTTAACATTAAAAGGTTTAAAAAAGATTTGGCCAACAGTTGTAGAAATTTTAAACTGCATCCCTTTAGTTTCTATAGAGATGACAAAAAAACCAACTCTTTTAACTGCTTTAATTCTTGGACTTGTTACAGCGATAGCTGTTTATGTAGTTATGAAGAAAAAACTATCAAATACAACAAAGTTAGAGAATTCTAAAGCATCAGTAAATACTCTTTTTACTATCCCTCTTATTTTTTCTGCTGCATTGCTTAGTTTTGCTCATGGTGCCAATGATGTTGCAAATGCGATAGGCCCATTAGCTGCTATAAATGATGCAGTTGTAAATGGTGGTATATCCTCTAAAGCTTCTATACCTTTATGGGTTATGGGTGTTGGGGCGTTAGGTATTGCATTGGGATTAGCTCTTTATGGACCAAAACTTATAAAAACAGTTGGTACAGAGATAACTGAATTAGATCAAGTAAGAGCATTTTCTATTGCTATGGCTGCATCTATCACTGTTATTATAGCTTCTCAGCTTGGTCTTCCTGTTAGTTCAACTCATATTGCTATAGGTGGTGTTTTTGGTGTTGGCTTTTTAAGAGAGTATATGCATATCAGTGATGTAAGTAGTACAATAGAAGAAGATAAGCTTACGATAGAAGATGAAAAAAATACACTTAATGCTTATCAAAAAGAGTTAAAATCTTTAGAAGCAAAAGATTCTAAACGAGAAGCAGATTATGAAAGAATAGTTGAACTTTATAAGCTTATAGCACAAGAGAATAAAAATATAAAATCAACTAAAAAACATATCAAAAAAGCTAAAAAAGTTGAATATGTAAAACGAGATGCAGTGAAAAAGATTGTTGCAGCGTGGATTATAACAGTTCCAGCAGCAGCTATTTTAGCAGGAATTTTATTTTATATGATAAGAGGAATAATGGTTTAAATAGTATTTAATGCTTTTTGAACCTCAATAGCCTGTAGATGTTCTTTTACATCATGGACTCTTAATATAGAAGCACCATTCTTATAAGCTTCTAGATGCAGTGCTATTGTTCCAGCTAGTCGATTTTCAACATTAGATGCAGTGATTTTATCTATCATAGACTTTCTACTAGCTCCAACTAAAATCTTTTTCTCAAGCGTTAAAAAATGCTCAAGGTTTTTTATAAGTGTTAGATTGTCATGGAGTGTTTTACCAAAACCTATCCCTACATCAATGATCATATCGCTAATACCAAATGACTGAGCTTTATCTATTCTAGATTTTAAAAAGCTATATATATCATCTAAAATATTGTCATATTTCGGACTATTTTGCATCGTTTTTGGAGTACCTTGCATATGCATTATGATAGCAGTAGCACCATACGATGCACATAGTTTACAAACTTCATCATTCTGCAGACCTGTTATATCATTTAGTATATGAAAACCACTATCTAGAGCGTATTGTATAACACTTGGTTCATAACTATCTATACTAAGAGTAGTCTGCTCATATAGTTTTTGTTTATGTATTGCATCTAAAATGGGTTTTACTCTTTTTAACTCTTCTTTTGCATTTACTACTGCACTATTTGGGGCAGAAGAAACACCACCTATATCTATGATATTTGCTCCATTGCTTATCATCTGCTTTAAAGTTTTTATCGCATCTAAATCTACAAATCTACTGCCATTAAAAAAACTATCGTCATTTGCATTGATGACACCCATGATTTGAACTTCAGAATTTTTTTTAACTCTAAGTATCTCAGATAATCTTAATGCAACCTCTTTAAGTCCAAATGGCTGAGCTAGCTCTTTTTTACTTAGTATCTTAAGCTCTTTAGTTGTGGCAATAAGCATACAATCAACAAAAGGTTTAGATGCGATAACTGTTCCTCTTGGAACTGCCAAATCAGCCCCTATAGATAGTGCATCCTGTTTTAAGATATTTGCTCCACCAACAGGTAAATCTTTTATATGTATGATGTGATGTTGAATCTTTTCACTAAGGATTTTAATCCCACCCTCATCAACACCTATTTTTCTAAGATAAGCTTTTGCATCTATATTATTGGATAATTTTTCAACTAGCATCCATAAACCCCATAAGTATAAGAGCTAAAACACCCTGTGGTCTTGAATTTAATTCTAAAAGTCTGTATGCTTTATCAAAATTGTCTAATTGTTTTTGAGTTAAGATTAGCATATCTATAACAGTTGCTCTATAAAAGATAGCTTCAACTAAAGCTTTTGCATCAGTTTTATTTACTCTTACATGTTTTTTTAAAAATGCAAAAATAGAGGCATAATCAAGAGAAGATAAATTTAACTCACATTCATACTCTTTTTTGATACTTTGACCTTTGATGATTGGAAGTCTTGAGCGAACAGTTGAAAGCAAGTTTGATTTTGTAGGACTTATGATGATAAATTCTATATTTTTAGGTGGTTCTTCAAAAAGTTTTAAAAGTGAATTTTGAGATACAGTGTGAAATTCATTTGCACCCATAATGATGTACTTTGTTTGAGATTCACTTATATATGCCTCTTTGACAACAGCCTTTGCGTGCTCAAGTAAAAATTTGTCTTCTATAAATCCAACTACTCTATGTGGTTTTAGAGATATTTTTAGTCTGTCAAATTCATATTCTATATCGTTAGATATAAGTATATGTCCTTGTGTTTTTTTAGGAACTAACATCAACCTCTCCAAACATAGATGCGCTAAGTGAAGCATCAAAAAGTTTATAAAGTTGTAAAAGTTTTATGTCTAAGTTAGAGTCATAAGATTTCATCGTAAAAGCATTGTGAAACTCTTCATCAAATATCCAAAAATAGCTACTATCTTTTCTCTTGGCTATATCTGCGCGTTTGTTGTCACCTTTTCCTATGTACCAAAAAAAGTAGTCTTCTTTATATGAAAGAGTTATCATGTCTTCAACTATCTCTATCATTTCGCCACCATTTATACTACTATAATCAGGGTATAGACTATCTATACTAACTATGGGGAGTAGGGGTCTATCTAGGTTTATAGCATTTATGCTATTTAGTATATATGTTTCAAACCATTTTCTTTTTTCATCAGTTATAAGTATGATGGTTTTACCGTTTAAGATTTGCTCAAGAGCTAAAGAGAGTGGATTTGTCCAGTCAAATCGCTGTTCTTCTAGCCAACTAAGTGATGCCCCATCCTCTCTTATCTTATCTAAGCTCCATTGTGCAAAATCGGACATTTTTTTATTTCTCTAGCTCGTAAGCACTATGTAAACTTCTAACAGCAAGTTCAGCATACTTTTCATCTATAACCATACTCACTTTTATCTCTGAAGTTGATATCATGTTTATATTTATATTTTCATCAGCCATTGTTGAGAATGCTTTTGCAGCAACGCCAGTATGTGACTTCATACCAACACCAACTATGGAAACTTTACAAATTTTTTCATTGTAAGATACTGCTACTATCTCTTTATCGTTTATAAAAGACTCTACAACTTTTTTAGCATCATTTAAATCACCCTCTGCAACAGTAAAGTCAATGTTTGTAGCACCATCGTGAGATTTATTTTGGATTATCATATCTATGTTTACTTCGTTAGATGCCAAGCGATTAAATATATCAGATGCGATGCCTGGTCTGTCTTTTACACCCATTAAAGATACACGAGCTTGATTTCTGTCTAATGCGATTCCACTTACTAATGGTTTTTCCATGATATTTTCTTCCTTTGTTATGAGTGTTCCCTCTTCGTTTGAGAAACTTGTTCTTGTTACTAGATTTACATTTAATTTTTTTGCCAATTCTACTGAACGATTTTGTAATACTTTTGCACCAAGTGAAGCTAATTCTAACATCTCATCATAAGAGATTTTGTTAAGTTTTTTAGCTTTTGGCTCTATGCGTGGGTCTGTTGTGTAGATACCACTTACATCTGTGTAAATTTCACAAAGGTCTGCATCTATCGCTCCAGCTATGGCAACAGCACTCAAATCACTTCCACCACGACCAAGAGTAGTAACCTTTCCATCAGTAGATACCCCTTGAAAACCAGCTACTACGATAATGGTGTCATTTGCGATAGCATCTTTCATGGTTTGAGGGTTTATCTCTTCTATTCGTGCTTTTGTATGTAAGTTGTCTGTAACTATCCCAGCACCTCTACCTGTTAGAGATATAGCTTTATGTCCCATCTCATTTAGAGCGATGGAGAGTAGTGATGCAGTAACTCTTTCCCCTGAACTAAGAAGCATATCCATATCTGCTTTTGGAGGGTTTGATGAAAAATGTTCAGCATAACCTACAAGTTTATTGGTTTCTCCACTCATAGCAGACACAACTACTACAACACTGTTTCCAGCTTTTTTAGTTTCACTAACACGAGAAGCTACATTTTGGATTCTATCCAAATCACCTACACTTGTTCCACCAAATTTTTGTACTATTAACATCTAAAGATAATCCTCATTTTTAAAATACTCTATAACTACTTTGTAAACTTCTTGTTTAAAAGAAGCACTAAGACCTAAAACCTCATCAACCCCAACAAATTTAAAATCACTAAATTCTGGATGCTCTGTATCTATGTTTATCTTTGCATCTTTTTTAAGTTTTACTAAAAAGTACCTTTGTGTTTGCCCACAATAGGGTTGCATATTTTTAGCTATCTTGGGAGGAAAGTCATAAGATATCCACTCAGGATACTCAGCGATAATTTTTACTTTATCTGTTCCTATCTCCTCTTTGAGTTCTCGAAACATAGCCTCTTGAACCTCTTCGCCCTCATCTATACCACCTTGAGGAAACTGCCAAATATCACTCAAATCATTTCTTTGTGCTATAAAAATCTCTTTTTTTTGAGGATAGTTGTTTGACAAAATTATCATCGCAACATTTGGACGATATAATTTTTTTTCATTCATAAATACACCTAAATTAAATTAACGCGATTATACTAAAAGAGGTATTAAAGTAAGATAATGAGTCTAATTAAAGTTCCCACACAGAGTATGGGAACTAGTTAAAAATCGCTCGTTCCCATTCTCCTGAATGGGAATGCCTATAACTTCAAACTGCAAGATAAAATTAATGAAACAAGGTTAGAGTTCCCACACAGAGTATGGGAACTAGTTAACTAGTTGTCTTTCTACATACAATTTACTCTTATCTAATCTCAAATAGGGTAAAATTTCACAATTTATTTTTCAAGGTCTTAGATGAAAAGAGCATTAGTTAGTGTTAGTGATAAAAGTGGCGTTGTAGATTTTTGTAAATCTTTAGTTAAAAATAACTATGAAATCATCTCAACAGGTGGAACATATAAGCTTTTAAAAGAGAGTGGTGTAGAAGCTATAGAGATAGATGAGGTTACAAAGTTTCCTGAGTGTTTTGAGGGGCGTGTTAAAACTCTAAACCCATATGTACATGGTGGTATCTTACATCGTCGTGATAAACAAAGTCACTTAGACCAAGCAAAAGAACTTGGTGTTGAGTCTATAGACTTAGTTTGTGTAAACTTGTATCCTTTTAAAGAAACCATAGAGCGTACTGATGATTTTGATGATATTATAGAAAATATCGACATCGGTGGACCAGCTATGGTTAGAAGTGCTGCTAAAAACTTTGATGCAGTTATAATCGTTACAAATGTAGAAGATTATGAAGAGGTTGTAGATGCGATAGAAAACGAGAAGAACACAAAAGAGTTTCGTCGTGGATATATGATAAAAGCTTATGAGCATACAGCAGCTTATGATAGCATGATAGCAAACTATATGAATGAGCGTTTTAATGATGGTTTTGGAGAAAAACAGTTTGTAGTTGGTAACAAAGTTATGGCAACTCGCTATGGTGAAAATCCACATCAAAAAGGTGCTTTATATGAATTTGATAACCATTTTACAAACAACTTTAAAACACTAAAAGGGGAAGCAAGTTTTAACAACTTAAACGACCTTAACGGTGCTGTTAAAATCGCACGAGCATTTGGAGATGACAACGCTGTTTGTATCTCAAAACATGGTAATCCTTGTGGTTTTGCTATAAAAGATAACCTTTTAGATGCTTATGTTGAAGCTTTAAAATGTGACCCAGTTTCTGCTTTTGGTGGTGTTGTAGCTGTTAATGGTGTAGTTACTAAAGAGATGGCTCTTAAGATGAATGAAATTTTCTTAGAAGTTATCATAGCTGGTCGTATAACAGAAGAAGCTCAAGAAGTTTTTGCATCTAAAAAGCGTATAAAACTTTTTGAGATGGGAAGTGATAAACTAACATTAGCAAATGATAAAAAAGATTTTAAACATATAGATGGTGGTTTTGTGTATCAAGATGCTGATAGAGTAGGGGATGATGAGGTTAAAAATGCCAAATTAGTTTCTAAAAGTAGTGCATCTAAAGAGGAGATGAAAGACCTTGAAATCGCTTATAAAGTAGCAAGTCTTACAAAATCTAACTGTGTAGTATATGTTAAAGATTCTGCAATGGTAGCAGTTGGGATGGGTATGACAAGCCGTGTTGATGCAGCACAATGTGCTTTGAAAAAAGCAAAAGATATGGGACTTGATGTTAGTGGATGTGCATTGGCTAGTGAAGCATTTTTCCCTTTCCGTGATTCTATAGATGCAGCAGCTAAGGCTGGTGTGAAAAATGTCATAGAACCAGGTGGAAGCATAAGAGATGAAGAGATTATAGATGCAGCAAATGAGTTTGGTATGAGTTTGTATTTTTCAGAAGTTCGCCACTTTTTGCATTAAAAACTTTTGTTTTTAGTAAAGATTTAAAAACCTTAGATATACTTCCATCGATTTATGGAGCTTGACTCTGTACTTCAATAAGGAAAATCGATGACAAAAGAGTATATATTTACTTCAGAGTCTGTAACAGAAGGGCATCCCGATAAGATGGCTGATCAAATCAGTGATGCAATTTTGGATTATATTATTGAAAATGATAAAAATGCTAGAGTAGCGTGTGAAACTCTAGTATCTAATGGTTTTTGTGTAATCGCAGGTGAACTGAAGACAACGGCTTATGCCCCTATGCAAGAGATTGCTAGAAAGGTTATACAAGAGATAGGTTATACAGATGCTACTTATGGTTTTGACTATAGAGCTGCTGCTGTACTAAATGGTATAGGGGAACAATCCCCCGATATAAACCAAGGTGTTGACAAAGAGTGTGGAGAGATAGGTGCAGGTGACCAAGGCTTAATGTTTGGTTATGCTTGTAGTGAAACTGATGTACTTATGCCTTTGCCTATATATTTAGCACATCGCTTAACTCAAAGGTTAGCAGAAGTAAGAAAAGAGGGTATCGTTCCCTATCTTCGTCCAGATGGAAAAGCACAAATAAGTATAAAATATGTAGATGACAAACCTGTAGGTGTTGATACAGTTGTTATATCTACTCAACACGCTCCAGAAGTTTCTCAAGAGCAAATACACAAAGATATGATACAAGAAGTTATAAAGTATGTAATTCCATCAGAAATGATAGATGAAGATACTATATTTCATATAAATCCAACTGGAAAATTTGTTATAGGTGGACCACAAGGTGATGCAGGTCTAACAGGTCGTAAAATCATAGTAGATACTTATGGTGGAAGTTGCCCTCATGGTGGTGGTGCTTTTAGTGGAAAAGACCCTACTAAAGTTGATAGAAGTGCAGCTTATGCAGCTAGATGGGTAGCTAAAAACCTTGTAGCATCTGGTGCTTGTAGTAAAGCTACCATCCAAGTTGCCTATGCTATAGGTGTATCAAAACCTGTTTCTATAATGGTAAACACTCATGGAAGTGCGATAGTTCAAGAAAGCAAGATAGAAGAGTGTGTTAAAGAGTTGTTTGACTTATCTCCAAAAGGAATTATAGATGCACTTGATTTGCTTCGCCCTATATATAGAAAAACTGCTTCTTATGGACATTTTGGTAGAGAAGAAGATGGCTTCACATGGGAAGAAACTAATCGTGTTGAAGAGATTAAAAGGTATTTAGATATTTAAGTCACTTTTTTAGCTTTGTTTAAAAATCTTGTGATAAACTTATCTCGAAAATTTATTTTAGGAGAAATTTATGGCAGTAATTATTAATGATACTTGTATCAACTGTGGTGCGTGTATAGATGAATGTCCAGTAGAGGCAATCGTTGATGAGGATGATAATCCAACTGGTGAGGACACTTACTATGTATATGGTGATAAATGTGTAGAGTGTGTTGGTCACCATGATGAGCCAGCATGTGCTACTGCATGTCCTACAGAGGGTTGTATCACTTGGGATGCTATTGGTGAATCTCCAGAGCATCGTGAAGATATCACAGATGAGCAACGTGCAAATAAAGAGAACATCGTAGATTAATTCTCTCCTCTTTTTTAACCATAAAGTGCATTTTTGTGCTTTATGGAAACTTCCTTTTTTAAAATATCGTAATTTAAACTTAAAAACATCATAATTTGGATATAATCCCACACTAATTTTATATTTTACAGGAGATTTGATGGAAAGAACACTATCAATAATCAAACCAGATGCAGTTGCTAAAGGTGTTATCGGAAAAATTTTAGATCGTTTTGAAAGCAATGGTCTTAGAATCGTAGCTACTAAAAAGATTCAACTTTCACGCGCTGATGCAGAAGCATTTTATGCTATCCATGCTGAGAGACCTTTTTTTAATGACTTAGTTGACTTTATGATAAGTGGACCAGTTGTTACAACAGTACTTGAAGGTGAAAGTGCGATGCAAAAAAATCGTGACCTTATGGGTGCAACAAACCCTAAAGAAGCAGAAGCTGGTACTATCCGTGCTGATTTTGCAGAAAATATCGATGCTAACGCAGTTCACGGAAGTGATTCTGTTGAAAATGCAGCTATTGAGATAGCATTTTTCTTTTCTCAAAGAGAACTTTCATAACCTAAGAGTTTATGAAAATACAATTAAGAAAAGTAACTAAAACACCATTAGACTTTGAAGTAAAATCTAATGAAATAACTTTTAAAGGTTATTTAGAGTATCATGGTGGCAAATTAATTTTGCTAAAAGCAAATCTTAGTGGTTTGCTTGCTAGAGAGTGTGATACTTGTGCAGAAGAATTTAAAATGCCTCTTGATGAAAAGATAGAATTTTTCATCAGTGATGGTATATATGAAGATGAAGATAACATTGAACTTGATGTTGTTGAATCTTTTGATGGTATAGCAGACATGGAGGAGCTTTTGGCTTCTGAAGTAGAGCTTATCAAAAGTGACTATTGTAGTTGCGAAAATTGTAAATAAATTTAAAAAAAGGAACAAAAAATGGCAGTACCTAAGAGAAGAGTGTCTCACTCTCGTTCAGCAAAAAGAAGAACTCACTATAAAATTACTTTAGCTAAACCAGTTAAAGATAAAGATGGAACTTATAAACTTCCACACCACATCAACCCAACTACTGGTGAGTATAAATAGTCAATGATTAAGATTGCTATAGATGCGATGGGCGGGGACTTCGGTCCTGAGCCGATTGTTAAGGGTTGTATAACTGCACTAAAAAGAAAACTATTTAAGCCTATTTTAGTAGGTAAAAAATCAGAAATTTTACCTCTGTTACCAAAGCGTTATAGAGATAAGATTTCCATAGTAGAGAGTAGTGATGTCATCTCTATGAGTGACGCAGCTACTGATGCAGTAAAGAGAAAAGAGAGTTCTATCTATATGGCTATGGAACTTGTTAGAAATGGCGAAGCTGATGGTGTTGTATCAGCTGGACATAGTGGTGCTACTATGACTCTTGCAACTTTAAGACTTGGTCGCCTAAAAGGTGTTGCTCGTCCGGCACTTGTAACTCTTATGCCTACAAAAACTTCTCGCCGTTCAATCCTACTTGATGTTGGTGCTAATGTTGACTCAAAACCTGAACATTTAGCTCAGTTTGCTGTTATGGGTGGATGCTATGCAGAAGATTTGTTAAAGATAAAAAATCCAAGCATAGGTATCTTAGCAAATGGTGAAGAAGATTCTAAAGGAAGTGAAGTAACAAAAGCAACTTTTAAACTTCTTCAAGGTTATAAAGGTTTTAAAGGTAATGTTGAGGGTAGTGATATTTTCAATGGTACTTGTGATGTTATAACTTGTGATGGATTTGTAGGAAACTTAGTACTAAAATCTGCCGAGGGTGTTGCATCTACCATAAGCCAACTCATAAAAGATTATATAAGAAAATCACCAGTTGCTATCACTGGTGCGCTTTTAATGAGAAAAGTTTTTAAACTTCTTAAAAAAGAGATAGACTATGCTGAAGTTGGTGGTGCTCCACTTATAGGTATAAAAGGTTGTGCTATCGTTAGCCATGGTAAAAGTAATGCAAGAGCTATAGAAAATGCGATTTATCAAGCTATAGCTTATGTTGATACAGGTGTGAATGAGCATATAGTATCAAGGTTAGAGACACTAAAACAAAAGGAATCTTAATGGCTTACGCTGCTCTTAGATCGATAGGTGCTTATGCTCCACAAAAAATATTAACAAATGAAGAACTTTCAAAAATGGTTGATACTTCTGATGAGTGGATTACTAAGCGTACTGGTATTAAAGAGCGTAGAATAGCTAAAGATGATGAAACTACAAGTGATTTAGGTGTAGAAGCTTCTAAAAAAGCATTAGAGCGTAGTGGTATTGCATCTAAAGATATAGATATGGTTATATGTGCTACTATCTCTCCTGATTATTTTTGTATGCCTTCAACTGCAACTATCATTGCCAATAAACTTGGATTAAATGGTGTAACTGCATTTGATATCAGTGCTGCATGTACTGGTTTTGTTTATATCCTTTCTATTGCAAAGGCTTTTATAGAATCAGGAATGAAGAAAAATATTCTTATAGTTGGTGCTGAGAAATTATCTGCTATTACTGATTATACAGATAGAGGTACTTGTATCTTATTTGGTGATGGTGCTGGTGCAGCTGTTGTTAGTGCAACAGATGATAAAAGTGAAGCTATCATAGATGTAAATACAGGTGCAGATGGTACTTATGCAGACTTACTTATGAGTCCAAATGGTGGGACAGGCTCTCCACATGATTCACTAGAATCTGAAAAGTGTTTTATGCAGATGAAGGGTAATGAAACTTTTAAAGTTGCAGTAAGAACACTTACTAAGGATGTTGTTGAGATTTTAGAGTCTAACAATATACAAAGTGCCTCTATAGACCATTTTGTACCACATCAAGCAAACTATAGAATTATAAAAGCTGTTGGAGATGCTCTTAAAATGACAAAAGAGCAAGTTGTCTTAACAGTTGCAAAGTATGGTAACACTTCAGGGGCATCTATCCCTATGGCTATAAATGATATATATGAACAAGGTGAACTTAAAAAAGGTGAACTTCTCCTTTTAGATGCTTTTGGTGGGGGACTTACTTGGGGAAGTGCTTTAGTGCCTTTTTCCCCGTTAAAGTAGTCTTATACTTTTTGTAAAGCGTTAAAAACTCTTTTATGAAACTCATTTTCTGCTGGAAGCAGTAGCTTACTCTCTCTAACTTTTTCACCCCACATAGGGTTTGGAAAGTAAGAATCTTTTTCAAATCTAGCCATTACATGTATGTGTACTCTTGGTAATATGTTTGAAAATGAAGCCATATTGATTTTTGTTGGGTTATAGTAGTGTTTCATCTCATACTCAACTATATCATAAACTTTCCATAGTCGTGTTCGTAAACCTATAGGAATATCTCCGAGTTCTTTGTATGGCTCTTGTGTGAAGATTTTGAGCCATGGTATTTCACTTTCATGTTTTTCTATATATATCTCATTGTCTTCATAGATAAGCATATGCATTTTAAATCCTTTAGTTGTAAAATATTACTAAATCAATACTTCACTTATAATAAAATGGTATAATTCATACAAGTAATTTTTAAAGAGAAAACATGATAACATCCCCAGTTTTATATCTGCTTTTTTTAGCATTTTTAGCAACATTTTTAAATCTTTTAGAGAAAAAAACATCATGGAAAGTTTTTAAATTTATACCTGCTGTTATATTTATATATGCTTTTTCTATGTTATTTGCTTCATTTGGTTTTTTTGAGAAAAATGATGAGATAGATGCAGTATATAAACTTACAAAAACAAACCTACTACCTGCGATGCTTTTTTTAATGCTTTTAGAGGTGGATTTGAGGCACTTTTTAAAGCTTGGTAAATCTCTTGTTATTTCGTATATTTTGGCAGTCTCTTCCATCGGTTTTGCTTTTATATCTGTTTCATATTTGTTTCATTTTGATAAAAATATAGCAGGGGCTTTTGGAGCTTTAGCTGGTAGTTGGATGGGTGGAACAGCAAATATGATAGCAGTTGGCTCTGCTCTTGGTGTAAGTGATGATGTTTTTGCGTATGCTTTAGTGGTAGATAGTGTAAACTATACTGTCTGGGTGATGTTTTTACTCTTTTTAGTTCCATTTGCAAAGGTATTTAATAAGTTTACAAACAGTGATGAAAAGTTAAAAGAGTTGGGTGAGATTGGATGTGCTTGTAGTATGGGTGCACCTCGTTATTGGTTACTTATAGCTTTTGCTTTGTTTGTTTCTTTTGTATCTCAATACATAGCATTACATTTTGAATTACTCAACAAAACAACAACTATAGTCATTAGTGCATCTATCTTTGGAATTATTGGCTCTTTTACAAAACTAAGAGAGATAAATGGCTCTTCACAAGTTGCTACAACTATGCTGTATATCATCATAGCCCTTATAGGTTCAAAAGCTGTCATAGAGAGTTTTAGTGATGTTGGTACCTATGTTTTAGCAGGTTTTATCATACTACTTATCCATGCTATTTTAATGGTAATTGGAGCGAAGCTTTTTAAGCTAGATTTGTTTAGCATAGCTGTTGCTTCTGTATCAAATATAGGTGGCGTTGCATCTGCTCCAATATTAGCTGCAACTTATAATAAAAGTTTAGTAAGTATTGGTGTTTTAATGGCGATTATGGGTTATATCATAGGTACATTTGGTGGGCTTTTAGTTGGTAATATTCTCATAGGTATGGCAAAATGAAAAAGATAGTATCTATAGAAACAAGACTGATATATATAGAGTTAAAGACCCCCTTTATAACTGCATTAAGAAGGGTTGAGGAAGTTGAACTTATTCGTGTTTGTGTAACTTATGATGATGGTTCTATATCTTTAGGTGAAGCTCCATCAACAAAAGCTATAACTAATGAAGATGTATCAAGTATCTCCTTATCCATAAGTAAAATAAAAGATAAACTTATATCTTTAAGTCCAAAAGAGGCTTTAAAAGCACTGCATCTAACTAGTATAGGTAGTAGTGCTAAAGCATTGTTAGATATGGCTCTTTTTGATTTTAGATGCAGTGGTTTCAAAAGCATAAAAACAGATATTACTATAAGTTTTAACCATAAAGAAAAGATGCTCTTAGATGCAAAAGATGCCATAAACCATGGAACAAATATCTTAAAAGTAAAACTTGCAAAAGATATATATCATGCCATCGAAGTCACAAAAGAGCTTTCTAAGTTAGATGCAGTGCTTCTTATAGATGCAAATCAAGCATGGAGTCTAAAAGATACATTTATATATTTAGATGCAGTGCAAAATTTGGATATAAAACTCATAGAACAACCTGTACAAGCATCTAATCTTAATGATTTAAAAACTATAACTGCATATTCAAACATCCCTATACTTGCAGATGAAGCAGTTTTTACACTAGAGGATGCTAAAAAAGTTATAGAATCAAAAAGTGCAGATATGATAAATATAAAGCTTATGAAATGTGGTGGAGTCAGTAAGGCCATAGAGATTTTAGAATATGCAAGAGAGATGGGTGTTAAATGTATGTTAGGCTCTATGCTTGAAGGCCCAATCTCCATAAACAAAGCATTGCATCTAGCTTTTGCTTATGATGATGTTGTAAAGTATGTAGATTTAGATAGCCCTTTGCTTTACAAAGAGCCATCTGAAGAGTTAGAGTTTAGGTTTGTAGGATGTGAGATTTTTAAAAAGTAAAACTTTGAGTTTTAAACTTATGAAATTCAGTAGCTACTTTTTCATCACTTAAATTTAGTTTCTTAATCGCTTTAGGATTTACTAAAAACCAGCCAAGCACTGCATCTACTCTGTCCCCTTTTTGAAGTTTAAAGTTATATGTTACAACTCTTTTCTCATTTGCTTTTATCATAGTGTTTTTTACAGTTGTTGTTGCCTTCCATGGCATAGTTGGTTTTTTGTTATGTCCGATTACCCTTACAAAAACTTTGTTTTTAAGTTTGATAGTTTTAGTGCCTCTTTTTATACTAACTTTTAGTACAGCAACTCTTAGAGGGTGCAAAAGGAGAGCATGAGAGCTTCTGTTGTCTATGTTGATTTTAAAGTCATTTATCTCTCTAAGTATAGATATATCTACATACTTTTGCAACATATCTGAGTGAAAATGAGCTCCAGCAAAACCATGAAAAGCATGTTTTGTTGTTTTGTTAAACTTTGAAACACTACCATCTACTTTAGGCATATGACAACTTACACAGTTTGCTTTGTCCATCTCGTTATCTACGTTTGTCGAACATACATTTAGTTTGTGTTTATTCATCTTATGTGAGTGACAACCTATACAAACATTACCATTTTGCATATGTTCATTACCCTTAGAAACTATCCCATGATATGGGGATTCCATCTTCTCTTTTAGAGTTCCAAAGTAGTTTCTTTGGGTGTGTGTCATGATGTTTGTGTTACTTTTTTGATGATGTTCTATACTTTTTATACGGTGACAATAAGCACAACTTATCCCAGCTTGATGAGTTTCATTTTTAGCATCAGGCAAGGCTTTTGCACCCTTTGTTAACATCTTGTCTAAGTTGTTTGCAGTTGGTGTATGACATTTTCCACAACCATATCTTTGTTGTTTTTTATTTTGTGGGTGTTTAGCCCAAACTACTTTATGTATAGGGTCTTTTTGTGGTGTAGAGTTTGCATGCATTGAGCCATAAAACTCATCATAGATTTTAGTATGGCAAGCTTTACAGTCTTTACTTGAGGCAAATTGATGTACTGCATCATTTGCAAATAAAGATACTACTAGTAGTGTTAAAAGTGACAATAATTTCATTAAATTCCTTTAAAATTTGTTAACCAATGACTACTTGGTTTCTTCCGTTTTGTTTTGCATTATAAAGCATCATATCTGCTTGATTTATAAGTTCTTCAAAATCTTCTTCATCATCATCATTCATAGATGCACCTATAGAGATGGTAAATTTTATTTCCTTAGCATCAGAGGTTGTATAAATTGAGTTTTGCACTTCAAGCCTTAGTCTTTCTAAAATTTCACCCATTTCAGTTTTGTTTATATTTTTTAAAACTATACAAAATTCTTCCCCTCCAAATCTTGATACTATATCTTGATGTCCTGTACTAGAGCG
>JAADDU010000156.1 GCA_013153755.1 Campylobacterota bacterium
GTAGATGATTCAAATGATGAGCTTGAATTAGAGCTTGAAAGTGAAGAGGTTGTAGATGATTCAAATGATGAGCTTGAATTAGAACTTGAAAGTGAAGATATTATAATTGAAGATGATGAATTAAATTTAGAAGATGAAATTCAAAGTGCAGTATCTGAATTAAGTGAAGATGATTTAAGTGAAGAATTAGAGAATATAGAAGGTTTAGATGCACTAAGTCAAAAAGATATTAAACTTGCCCTTGGGGAAGAGCTAATAGCTGAAGATACACAAAATAATGAGAATTTAGATACGATAGAAGATGATATTGAGAATGAAATTGAACTTGAAACTGATACAAATATTGATGAAAAATCATCTGATAATAGTGGAGTAGAAGTACTTAAACGATTACTTAAAATTTTAAGTGATGATGATATAGCATCTTCTTTAAATGGTAAAAAAATAGAAATAAATATAACAATAGGTGATAAATAGTGAGTAAAGCTGGAGTGGTTTTAGTTATATCAGGGCCAAGTGGTGCAGGTAAGAGTTCTCTTATAAATAAAATATCAAAAGATATAGGTGAGTTTTACTTTTCTATATCTACAACAACTCGTCCTAAAAGAGAGGGAGAGATAGAGGGTGTTCACTATCATTTTGTAAGTAAAGAAGAGTTTAAAAAAGATATAGAAGATGATAACTTTTTAGAGTATGCTCTTGTTCATGGAAACTACTATGGTACATCTTTGAAACTTGTTCAAGATGCACTACATGAGGGTAAACTTGTATTATTTGATATAGATGTTCAAGGAAATGCAATAGTAAAAAATAGGATTGGAGATCTTTTAACATCTGTTTTTATTACAACTCCATCATTGTCTGTACTTCAGCAAAGATTAAATGCTAGAGCAACAGATACACAAGAAGTTATAAATAATCGTATAGAGATGGCTAAAAAAGAGATACAAAGAATTTCTGAGTATGATTATCTTATAATAAATGATAGTCTTGATGATGCTGCAGAGAAGTTAAAAACTATAGTAAATATAGCAAAGCTAAAAATGTCTGGTAACGAACTCAACGAGTTTGTGAGTAAATGGGAAGATATTAAAGAATAATTTTAAATGATAAGAGTATTTACAGCAAATAGTAGATATACTCTCAAAATTAAATTTACATAAAAGGAAAACTATGGGTATGCCTGGTGGAATGGAACTGTTTGCAATAGTAGCAGTTATAGTATTATTATTTGGTGGTAAAAAGATTCCAGAACTTGCAAAAGGTCTTGGTAAAGGTATTAAAAATTTTAAAGATGAGATGAAAGAGAATGATGAAGTAGAGATAGTTGCTTCTGAAGCTCCTAAGAAAGTAGAAGCTACTGAAGAGACTGCATCTACAGAAGCTCCAAAAACTACTACACAAGCATAAAAATTGAAACAACGAGTATCGACGCTTCTGCGTGAAAAATTTGGTCGTGAAGTTGTTTTAGAAAAACCTCGAGACAGAGCTTTTGGTCACTTTTCTACACCAATAGCCTTCTCCTTAGCTAAAGAACTTAGGAAGTCTCCTATGATTATAGCTCAAGAGTTAGCATCTTCATTTAATGAATCTGAAATATTTTCTAGTGTTGAATCTGTAAAAGGTTATCTAAACTTTCGTTTGAGTGAAAACTTTTTAGATGAGTATAGTGAGTGGGCATTACAAAATGCTAGTGATTTTGCAAAACAAGATAAAAAAAGTAAAATTCTTTTAGAGTTTGTAAGTGCAAACCCAACTGGACCACTCCATATAGGTCATGCAAGAGGTGCAGTTTATGGGGATACTCTATATAGACTTGCAAAACATTTAGGTTATGATATAACAGCAGAATATTATGTAAATGATGCTGGAAACCAGATAGATTTACTTGGTCTTTCCATCCAACTTTGGGGTCGTGAAAACATCTTAAAAGAGAGTGTATCATACCCGGAGAGTTACTATCGTGGAGATTATCTCTCAGATTTAGCAAATGGTGCAGTTGAAAAGTTTGGTATAGAGATTTTAAGTGATGAATCTCGCCAAAAAGAGCTTGCACTTTGGGCTAAAGATGGTGTAATGGAGATAATCGTAAGAGATTTAGCTGATTTAAACATCCACTTCGATACTTTTGTAAATGAATCATCTTTATATGATGATTGGGACAGAGTTATGAAGAAGATGGGTGATGGTATCTATGAAAAAGATGGCAAAATTTGGATAGCATCAGAGGCAAAAGGGGATGATAACGATAGAGTTGTTGTTCGTGAAGATGGACGCCCAACTTATCTTGCTGGAGATATAGTTTACCATAACCAAAAGTTTGAAAGAGGTTATGAGCATTATATTAACATTTGGGGAGCTGACCATCATGGCTATATTCCTCGTGTAAATGCAGCAGTTGAGTACCTTGGTTATGATTCTAATAAATTAGAAACACTTTTATCTCAAATGGTAAGTCTTTTAAAAGATGGCGAACCGTATAAGATGAGTAAAAGAGCTGGTAATGTTATCCTTATGAGTGATATAGTAGCAGAGATAGGCTCAGATGCACTTAGATTTATATTTGCTTCAAAAAAGAGTGATACAGCTTTAGAATTTGATTTAGCAGAGTTTAAAAAAGAGGATAGTTCAAACCCTATTTTTTATATTCAGTATGCTCATGCAAGAATTCAAACATTACTTTCTAAAAGTGATTTTACAAAAGAAAAGATTTTAGACGCATCTTTAAAAGGTCTTGATGAGAATGCAGATGCACTACTTTTTGATGCTCTTTTGCTTCCTGAAGTTGTAGAAGATGCTTTTAGCTCAAGACAAGTTCAAAAACTACCAGACTATCTAAAAGCACTTGCAGCTTCACTTCATAAGTTTTATTATGATTGTAGAATCATAGGGACAAAAGATGAAGTAAAACTTTTAAAACTTCTTTTAGTTGTAGCATTAAGTCTTAAAACTGGTCTATCTCTTATGGGAATAGAGGCTAAAGACAAGATGTTTAAAGAGGAAGATTAACATTTAAGAACTTGAATATAATCTTCAAGTTCTTTTTTATAATGAATTATTTATCTTCTTAAATTTTTAAGTTTTGTATCTTCACCCATATTTCTTATAACTGGGTATTGATGTTCTACGCTATAACTTGGTTCTTGAAGTGTTTTTGAAAGTTCAACAACAGAGATAATGTTGTCTTTGTTTTTATCTGTATTTTTAGAATTTAGTGCTTTTAGTATATTGTTTGTAAATACACCATGATGTATATTTTTATTGGTACTTTCAAATGCAAAAGTCCCTTTTGTTGTTGCCATAAGTAGATGCACTCCTGATTGTTTTGCCAAAACAGAGGCTTTAGCATCATATATACTTGACATAATCTCACTAGCACTTCCAGATTCACATGCATCTATTACAAAGATTTGTTCGAGTGCATTTAGTGATTGTATCTTCTTAAAAAGTTCTGAGAAATTGATCCAGTTTTTAACACTTTTATTGTTTTGTGGAACAAGATATAAACGACCCCTTGCTGCTTTTCCATGTGTGGATATATAAAAGATTATTTTATCTTCAAGGTTCATCTTTTTCTTGATGTTTTTTATCGTTTTAAATATCTTATCTTTTGTAACATCTTTACCTAAAAGCAAAGTTATATCTGTTTTATATTTTGTAGCTTTTTTTATCTCTTGTGCTATAGATTTTGCATCATTTTGTGAATATTTAAGATCACTTACATTTGCTTGTTCAAACTTATTTACACCTGCTACGATAGCATATATTTTTGGAGTGTATTTTTTTACATTTGCATTAAAAGTGATACTTCTTCTTAAACTAGCTACGGTGTTTGTTTTGTTAAATGCCTCAATGGAGATTGTGTTTTTACCTGCTTTTACAGGTATAACAATGTTATACTTTCCCTCTTTATTGTTGAGTTTATCTATCTCAACATCACCTATCATATCTGCCATATTTATATTTTGAACAGATTTAGAAGCAACTTTTTTTAAAGATGCTAGATACTCTTTTTGTTTTTGTTGAGATAGTTGGTTTAGCCTATCCTCTTTTAGTTTACTCTCTATATCTGCAACTGTTCTGTTGATTTTACCATCACCTAGTGTTTTGATAAGTTTACCCTCTTGATATATACGGATAATACCTATACCACCATTA
>JAADDU010000004.1 GCA_013153755.1 Campylobacterota bacterium
TGATGGTATGCCGTGTGATCTAAATATACCTTTTTTGTATCTTTTAGCAGCTGCTTTATTTGCTAAAAGCATAGCATCTTCTATGAGTGAATGAGAAGGAGTTTCATACTCTTTTTTTATAGAAATTAAGTTTTGATTTTCATCTAAGATCATCCTCACATCAGATGAAGAAAACTCACAACCATTTTCTAATCTTTTCTTTTTAACCTTTAAAAGGAGTTTTTGAAGTGGAAGAAGATAATCAAGAGTTAGATCATCACCATCTCTTTTTTTAGAAAAATTCCCATCTAAAAATGCATCAATCTCATCATAAGTATATCGTCTTTTTGAGTGTATGATTGATTCAAATATCTCCTCTTTTATAGGCTCTAAAGTTTTTGGATCAAGTACCATTTTTATGGTAAAAGCCAACCTATTTACATCAGGTTTGAGTGAACATATACCCTCACTCAAACTTCTAGGAAGCATCGGTATAGACTTATGTGGAAAATAGATAGAAAAGCCCCTTGCTTTTGCCTCTTTATCAAGGATAGTATCTTCTACTACATAAGAGCTAACATCAGCGATAGCAACATAAAGAGTATGCTCTTTTATATCAAAATAAATCGCATCATCAAAATCTTTTGCATCGGGAGGGTCAATAGTACAAAAAGGTAGATGGGTCAAATCCTTCCTATCTGGATACTCATCTACATAAACATCATCTATATGTTTTTTAGCCTCCTCTTCAGCTTCTTTGGAGAAAAACTCCTTTTTATTATAAATTCCTAGAGATATCTTTTCATCTACTTTTGGATCATCTAAAGAACCAAGAACTTCTATTATGGATGAAGTATAGTTATCTATTTTTAAAACAGTTTTTAAGGGATACTCTTTTAAAGCTTTTTGACTAGCAGCAACATTTACAGCCAAAGCTGTTTTAACATTTTTAACAAGTATAACACCATCTACTTTCTCAGTATATGCGATACTTACAGCAAATGCTCTTTTTAATATAAGCACAACCTTGGCTTTTGCTCCTCTTTTAGAAAAGAGTCTTTTTGCCAGTACTATATCCCCCTTATAAGCCCCATTAAAGTTAAAATCCTCAATCATCAAATCGCGAGAGCGACTCTCATCAAAACTATCAAGATAACCTGTTCCTTTTTGTGAAACATCAAGAGTACCAATACGAAATTTACTATCAAGTTTGACTTCACCCATTTTAATTTTTAAGGCTTTTTGTTGATTTAGTTTGTTGTAAATATCAGTAAATTCTTCTGGTATATCACTAAGTTTTATACCTGATATAAGTTTATTAAGAAAGTTTTTCATGGTAAAGATGATAACTAAAAAGAGGTAAAAAAAGAGAGAAAACTAGCACTATTTTTTAATATTGTATATTCACATAATTAGCTTATATGAATATACAATGTATTAAAACGGTATCGCAGCATCAGCAGCATCTCCAACTGCAGATATACCATCACCTACGATGTCAGGAGTTACAACATTTGCTACAGCCCCTACTGCCTTAAATGGAAGAGCAACTAAAGAGCCAACTCCACAACCACTAAAAAAAAGTGTTAAAAACACCAATAATACTATTTTTAATTTCATTAATACATTCCTTATATTTATAATTTGTTATACATCATAGTATCAAAAAAATCTGAAACAAAATATAACAACTTGTTAAATTATTTTAAATTTTAAATTTTTATACTTTTAAACCTTGCTTATTTAAAATTTTTAGTGTAGAATCTTTCAATAAATTTTACATCAAGGTTTCATGTTGCAAAAAATAGTATTTTTTTTATCTTTTATATCAGTTACACTATTTGGTGACTTCTATTTTAATGGCAATAAAAAAGTAAATCTTACAAAACTACATTCGTATGCACCTCTTAGTAAAAGCAGAGATTATAAAAGTCCCATAAACTACTATAAAAATGATGCTGGTATGCGTCTTGGCATAGATAAAAAGATTATTGTAAACTTTTCTGATCTAAGTATCCAAGCATATATAGAAAAAGAGTTTTCACTTCACTTTATAAAATCTTTAAATGAACATATGTATCTATACTCTCTTAAGAATAGTGATGAAGCTATCAAAATATCTAATAAGCTAAATAATATAAAAGGTATAAAATTTTCTCATCCTGATTTTATCATAGATAAAAAAACTAGATCAAATGATCCTCTATATAATGCTTCTTGGCACTTTGACAGGATAAATGTAGAAAAAGCTTGGAGATACACAAAAGGTGCTGGTGTTATAGTAGGTGTATATGATGAAGGTATAGATATAGAGCATGAAGATTTAAGAGATAATATTATAGGTTTTGGAAATTATGCAGATGGTTTAGGAAAAATAACTGTAGTACACAATCAAAGTACACTGGATAATTATGATATAAATGCACCTAGAAACATATCTGATAAATGGCATGGAACAGCATGTTCTGGTGTAATAGCAGCAAAGATGGATAACGGAAAAGGAACTACTGGTATAGCACCCCAGTCAAAACTCATAGTTGCAAGATATTCAAACAATAATATATCTAGTGATATCCAAGCGCTATATGATATGGCAAATCATGGTGCTGCAATTATATCTAATAGTTGGGGAACAAATAGTATGGTTCCATCATTTAATGAAGCCTTAGAAGATCTCTCCGAAAGAGGAAGAGGTGGAAAAGGAGTTTTAATCTTTTTTGCAGCAGGAAATGATGGCTGTAATATGGATAAATATTATGAAATCGTATCAAATGGCTATGAACAAAGATTAGAATGTAGAGATAGCTCTGAGTTTGAAGAGATAAACGATGAATCAGAATCACCTTATGTTATATCTATAGCTTCAGCAACTTATAATAATCAGATAGCAAGTTACAGTAATTATGGAAGTGCTATTGACTTTGTTGCACCTGGTGGAGCATATGGAGATAGTATCATCACTACAGATGCAAGTGGCTCAAATGGTTTTGTTCGTGGAAATTATACACCTGCATCTGCCGGTTTTAGCGGAACTTCTGCTTCTGCTCCTATGGCAGCAGGTATTGCAGCTTTAGTATTATCAGAAAATCATAATTTAAGCAAAGAAGAAGTTATAGATATATTAAAAACAACGGCAAACAAATACCAAAGCCGTACTTATCCTTATGATAAAAATGGTAGAAATGATCACTGGGGATATGGTATGCTTAATGCTGGAGATGCTGTAGAGTTAGCATCAAACTATGGAAAAATAAAAGTAGAAAATTTTGCAAAAACAATATATGCAAATATGCACTAAAATATAATACTTTTTTTGATATATTACCCAAAAAATTTAAAGGATTTAAGTGTTTAGATTCGCACCTTCAACCACTCAAGATTTAAATATAGAAACTCTTCAAGTAGCACTATTTAACTATATCGTAAGTTCTCAACAGAATGATAAACTTCATATCAACATGAAAGATACAAATACTGAAAAAAATATAGATGGAAAAGATCAAGAGATATTGGAAATTTTAGCTCTCTTTGGTATAAAATGGAGTGAAGTTAGTTATCAAAGTCATAATCTAAAATTCCACCAACAACTAGCAACAAAACTACTTATGGATAAAAATGCATTTTCATGTTTTTGTAGTAAAAGTCTAAATGATAAACCATATGATGGGACTTGCGAAAATCTTAGCGATGAAGAAGTTTTAAACAATGAAAAACCTTTTTCTATAAGGCTTAGACAACCAGATAAAGATATTTCATTTGAAGATAAGATTCAGGGTAAAGTAACATTTGAAAAAAGCTCTATTGATAGTTTTGTGATTTTAAATGTTGATAAAACCGCAACCCAAGACTTTGCCTCTGCAATTGATGATATGCTTACAGATATATCTTTGGTTATTCAAAATAAAGATCAATTATCTAATACACCCAAACAAATCCTTATAAGAGATTATCTAGGATATGACAAAACTATAGAGTATGCACATCTACCAACTATCTTAGATGCTCCATCTCTAATATGGCTTTTAGAAGAAGGATTTTTACCATCAGCTATAACAAATTATCTTATTTTAATCGCAAATCAAACGCCAAAAGAGATATTTACACTAGATGAGGCAAAAGAGTG
>JAADDU010000080.1 GCA_013153755.1 Campylobacterota bacterium
GTAATCAACGTTTAAAACGTCTTGTTGAACTTGAAGCTCCAGAGATTATTGTACGTAATGAGAAACGTATGTTACAAGAGTCAGTTGATGCACTTTTTGATAATGGTCGTCGTGCAAATGCTGTTAAAGGTGCTAACAAACGTCCACTTAAATCTTTAAGTGAAATTATAAAAGGTAAACAAGGGCGTTTCCGTCAAAATCTACTTGGTAAACGTGTTGACTTTTCAGGACGTTCTGTTATTGTTGTTGGACCATCTCTAAGAATGGATGAGTGTGGTTTACCTAAAAAAATGGCTTTAGAACTATTTAAGCCACATCTTATAGCGAAGCTAGAAGAGAAGGGTTATGCAACAACAGTAAAAGCTGCGAAGAAGATGATAGAAGATAAAACAAATGAAGTTTGGGAATCTTTAGCTGAAATTGTTGATGGTTATCCTATTATGCTTAACCGTGCACCAACACTTCATAAGCTTTCAATTCAAGCATTTCACCCTAAACTAATAGATGGAAAAGCTATTCAACTTCACCCATTGGTTTGTGCTGCATTTAATGCCGATTTTGATGGGGATCAAATGGCTGTTCATGTTCCACTAAGTTCAGCTGCAATTGCTGAAGCAAAAGTTTTAATGCTTGCTTCAATGAATATTTTACTGCCTGCATCAGGAAAAGCGATAGCAACACCATCTCAAGATATGGTACTTGGTATATACTATATAACGTTAGAAAAAAATGGTGTTAAGGGTAGTAATAAACTTTTTGCTAATGTAGATGAGATTAATATTGCTCTTGAACATGGTGCTCTTGATCTTCATGCAAAAGTAAGAACACGTGTAGATGGACGTATAATCCATACAACGACAGGTCGTTTACTCTTAAAAGCAATTTTACCTGATTTTGTTCCAGTTGAACTTTGGAATAGAGTTATGAAGAAAAAGGCCATTAATGAGATAGTTGATTATGTTCAAAAACATGGTGGTATTGGTATTACAGCTGGATTCCTTGATCGTCTTAAAGACTTAGGATTTAAACATGCAACAGAAGCTGGTGTTTCAATATCAGCTGATGATATTCGTGTTCCAGATATGAAACCTGCGAAGATTGCAGATTCTAAAGCACGTGTTATTGAGATTCAAAAACAGTTTGAAGCGGGTCTTTTAACTGAACAAGAGCGTTACAATAAAATTATTGATGTATGGACTGATACAAATAATGTACTAGCATCTGAAATGATGGAGCTTGTTCAAAGTGATAAAGATGGATTTAACTCTATTCATATGATGGCTGACTCTGGTGCTCGTGGTTCTGCTGCACAGATTCGTCAGCTTGCTGGTATGCGTGGTCTTATGGCTAAACCAAGTGGTGATATTATTGAAACACCAATTATCTCTAACTTTAAAGAGGGTCTTAATGTAATTGAGTACTTCATTTCAACTCACGGTGCTCGTAAAGGTCTTGCCGATACAGCACTTAAAACTGCAAATGCAGGTTACCTTACTCGTAAGCTTGTTGATGTTGCACAAAATGTTAAAGTTGTTGAACATGATTGTCATACTCATGAAGGTATCGAGATAACAGATATTCAAGATCAAAATACATTGATTGAATCTTTAGAAGATAGACTTATTGGTAGAGTTTTATCAGAAGATGTTATTGATCCTATTAGTAATGAAATTCTTTACTCTGAAGGAACGCTTTTAGATGAAGTTAGTGCTAAAGTGATTGCTGAAGCTGGTATAAAAACTGCACATATAAGAACTCCAACTACTTGTAAAAGTAAAGATGGAATTTGTGCACTTTGTTACGGTGTAAATCTTGCTACGGGTGATATAGTTCGTGCTGGTGAAGCTGTAGGTATTATTGCAGCACAATCAATTGGTGAGCCAGGTACTCAGCTTACTCTTCGTACTTTCCATGTTGGTGGTACTGCTAGTTCTACAGCACAAGAGAGACAAGTTATTGCAGAAAAAGAGGGTTTTATTCGTTATTACAACTTAAAAACTTATGCTTCTAAAGATGGTAAAAATATCGTAGCAAATCGTAGAAATGCAGCTGTTTTACTTGTTGAACCTAAAATTAAAGCTCCATTTACTGGAAAACTAGAAGTTATAACTGTTCATGACGAAGTGATAGTTAGTTTAACTTCAAAAGATGATACTGTTCGTTATACTCTTCGTAAGAATGAGATAGCAAAACCTAATGAACTTGCAGGTGTTAGTGGTCAAATAGAGGGTAAATTCTACTTTCCACATGAAAATGGTAGTGAAATTAAAGAAGATGAGTCAATAGTTGAGACTATTAAAGATGGTTGGAATGTTCCATCTCGTATACCATATGCTTCTGAAATACAAGTAGATAATGGAGCACCTGTTACTCAAAAAATAGTAGCTAAAGAAGATGGTATTGTAAAATACTTTTTACTTAAGGGTGACTATTTAGAAAGATTTGAAGGTATCAAAGCTGGATATGAAGTAGTAGAAAAAGGTCTTTTTGCTACAGTTGTAGATAGTAATAATCGTGAAGCAATTCGCCATTATATAGCACGTGGGTCAGTTATTGTTGCTGAAGATGATGAAAAAGTTGAATCATCTACACTTTTAGCTAAACCATCAAATGATGAGTCAGTAGTTATAGCTGAATGGGATCCATACTCTAATCCTATAATTTCAGAAGCTAATGGTGTTGTTCAGTATGAAGATATTATTATTGGAACAACTGCAACTGAGCAGATGGATGAGTTGACTGGTAAAACACGTCTCATGATTAATGATTATATATCTAGTGAATACAAGCCAGCGGTTGTATTAGCAACAGAAGATGGTGAGATATTAAGATATGCAATAGAACCGAAATCATCAGTTTTTATTGCCGATGGTGCAAGTGTTAAAATTGCAGATATAATTGCTAAAACGCCAAAAGCATTACAAAAGTCATCGGATATTACTGGGGGTCTTCCTCGTGTATCTGAACTATTTGAAGGTCGTCGTCCAAAAGCTACTGCTCTTATCTCTGAGATAGATGGTGTTGTTAGTTTTGGTAAACCTTTACGTGGAAAAGTAAGAATAGTTATAAGTAGTACAGATTATGGAATAATAAAAGAGTACTTTGTTGATAAATCTCATGTTGCAGTTGTAAATGCCGGAGATTTTGTGCATGCTGGTGAAAGATTAACAACGGGTATATTATCTTCACATGAATTATTACGTATTATGGGTGTTAAAGCACTTTATAATTATTTAGTAAGTGAAGTACAAAAAGTTTATCGTTCACAAGGTGTTAATATATCAGATAAACATATTGAAGTTATCTTTACTCAAATGTTAAGACAAGTGAAAATTGTTAAATCTGGAGATACTAAATTTATAGAAGCAGATCTTATTTCTAAAGCAAAATTTGCAGCAGAAAATGAGAAGATTATTCGTCTTGGTGGTCGTCCAGCGATAGCTGAACCATTCTTAGTTGGTATCACTCGTGCGGCAGTTTCAGCAGATAGTATCATTTCAGCTGCATCATTCCAAGATACAACTAAAGTGTTGACAGAAGCTGCAGTTTCTGCAAAAGTTGATGATTTAAATAATTTAAAAGAGAATGTAATTATTGGTCGTACTATACCAGTTGGTACAGGTATATACAAAGATCAAGAGATGCAATTTTTAGATTTAGAAGATTAACATAAACAATAAGAGAGTATATATAGGTTTATCTATATGTACTCATCTTCTCCTACTCAAAATCCCTAATAAATTTTATATAAAATTAAATTTCCTTTAAGATAAGCTAGTTTTAATCACTATTTGTATATTATTTCGTGTCTATAACTCTCTAAACTTTTAAAGAGTTAAATTCTACTGGAAAAAATTAAGTAAAAAGGAATTGTATGCCTACAATCAATCAACTGATTCGTAAAGAGCGTAAACGTGTGATTAAAAAATCAAAATCACCAGCTCTAGTTTCATGTCCACAACGTCGTGGTGTATGTACTCGTGTTTATACGACTACACCAAAAAAACCTAACTCGGCTTTAAGA
>JAADDU010000134.1 GCA_013153755.1 Campylobacterota bacterium
GTTACAGTAGCAGCACTAAATCATCAAGATAAATTTACAACATATTCAAACCAAGGGAGTTCAATACTTGTGAGTGCTTATGGTGGTGAACATTATTATACTGCTCCAACTATTATGACAACATCTTTAAGTGGAGAATCTTATTATGAATCTCAATTAGATGGTGTAAAAGGTGTAATTACAGTTGATGAAGATAGTAAAAAAAGTTATACCTATGCTATGAATGGGACAAGCTCTGCTGCTCCAATGGTAAGTGGTTCTATAGCTCTTGTTCTAGATGCATGTTCAGAGCTTAGTTGGAGAGATATTAGATGGCTTATAGCTCATAGTTCTACAGTTATAGATAGTTCAAATCAAACATGGATAAAAAATGGAGCTGGATTATTCTATAGTATAGATTATGGATATGGAAAAATAAATCCTAATCTAATGATAGATATGTGTAGAAGTGAATATTTTATACCATTAACACAAGTAAAACACTCAAAAGTGGAATTAGAAAATCTAAATATATTGATACCAGATAATAATACATCCATTTATAAATCTATAGAGTTTAAAGATAATATTAAAATAGAATGGGTTGGTTTAACCATAGATACACCACATCCATTTGCTGGAGATTTGGAGATAAATCTAATCTCTCCAATGGGAACTAAGATAAATATTATAAAACCAAATGAAGTTAATTTTGCAGGATATGAAAATGGTTTTAGGTTTGGTAGTGTTGCTTATATAGATGAGAAATCAATTGGTACTTGGAATGTTGAAATTATAGATAGACTTGATAATGATGAAGGCACTTTAAGGGCTCTATCTTTAGAGATATATGGATATTAAGTTTTTATTGGATAGAATTAGCTTTTAAAAGATTTTAAAGGTGATTTAATGAAAATAGTAGTAGTACAAGGTCCAAACTTAAATATGCTAGGTATTCGTGAACAACAAGTTTATGGTCCTATGAAATTAGAGCAAATTCATGCTCAAATGAAAGAATTTGCAGGTCAAAATAACTTAGAGATAGAATTTTTTCAAAGTAATTTAGAGGGTGAGATAGTAGATAAAATTCAAGAGTGCTATGGTGATGCTCAGGGTATTATTATCAATGCTGCTGCATATACACATACTTCTATTGCTATTAGAGATGCTATTGCAGCTGTAGGTCTTCCTGCTATTGAAGTGCATATTAGTAATATTCATCGTCGTGAGGAGTTTAGAAAAGAAAATATGATAGCACCTGTTTGTACTTCATCTATAGTAGGCTTTGGTCCTTTTGGTTACCATTTAGCTATGATGGGGATGTTACAAATTATGAGTGAGATGCAAGCTGCTCAAGAGATGCAAAATCAAGCTCCACAACAAGCATAAAAGATGTATATAAAGCGTAAGCTAGATAAAAGTTTAACAACTTTTAAAAGCTTACATTTTGGTAGAAAATATAAACAAGGGAGTGTTCTTAGATATAAAGCCACTGTTGGTATTGGTGGTAATATTGGAGATGTAAGAAGAAAATTTCTTCATTTGATTGTTTTTTTTAAAAGAGATAAAAGAGTTGAGCTTTTAAAAACATCATTGATTTTAAAAAATCCTCCTTTTGGTTATATAAACCAAGATGATTTTTTTAACTCAATAGTTATATTACAAACAAATATGCAACCTATGACTTTTTTGAGCTATTTACTTAGAGTAGAGAAAAAGTTTGCAAGAAAAAGAAGTTTTGCAAATGCTCCGAGGACTTTAGATTTAGATATCATTTTTTTTGATGATAAACATATAGATACACCAAAATTAAAGATACCACATGCAAGTTGGTATAAAAGAGATAGTGTGTTGATACCTTTAATGGATATAAAATAGATGAAGATACTTACTTTTACTGGAAAAACTCCATCAGAAGCATTAAAAAAAGCAAAGCTTGAGATTGGTGATGATGCTATGTTAATTGAAACTCGTGAGATTCATAAAAAAGCATTGGGAAGAGATGCATTATATGAGATTGTTGTTGGTATTGATGGTAATAGTATAGATAAAACGTATTCAAATAAAGTAAATATAGCTCAAAAGTCTAAAATCTTAAGACAAGAGAGTGAAGATGTTTTGTTTGATATATCTAGTGCTGCTTCACAAATTTCAGAAATATCAAAAGTTAAGGATCCTTTATATCACTACGATAATGCTAAAGATGAGGTTCGAACATATGAGCCTAAAGAGTTAAAAGAGATAAAATCACATATAAATAAGTTAGGTGATAAAGTAAAACTTATTCAAAATATGTTTTGGGATGAAAAAGCTCCAAATTTAGAAAACAAGATACCATCGGAGTTTGCTGAAATTTATAGGCTTGCTTCTAAAAGTGGTATGGATAGAAAACATTTAGATGCAATCATGCAAACAACCCTAGAACATATGCCGTTAAAAATGAGGGAAAACTCTGTAACAGTAAAGAGGTATTTTCAAACACTTCTAAGAAAAATGATTCCCATTAGAAGAGAAAGTCTTCCTAGTGTTGGTACAAAAAAAGTAATTATGCTTGTTGGTCCTACAGGTGTTGGTAAGACCACTTCTATTGCAAAACTTGCAGCAAGATATTCTTATCTTATGCAAAAAAAATATAAAGTTGGACTTGTTGTTTTAGATACATATCGAATTGGTGCAGTAGAACAGTTGATGCAGTATGCAAGAATGATGAAATTAGGAATAGAAACAGTTGTAGACCCTCCAGAATTTGCTACAGCATTAAACTCTCTTAGGTATTGTGATTATATACTTGTAGATACAATGGGATCTAGTCCTTACGATAAAACAAAAATAGAAAAGATATATGAGTGTTTAGAAGCAAATGATACTGAGTATAATATAGATGTTGTATTAGTTATGCCAAGCTCCATAAAGTATGAAGATCTTTTAGTGACTTATGAAAATTTTTCAACTTTAAATATAGATACTATTATGTTTACAAAGTTAGATGAAACAATGGGATTTGGAAATATTTTTTCACTTGTATTTGAGAGTAAAAAACCTATTAGTTATTTTTCTGTTGGGCAAGAAGTTCCAGAGGATTTAGTATGTGCTAGTAGTGATTTTTTAGTAGAATGCCTTTTAGATGGTTTTAATAGGGCTAAAATATGATGCCAAATCAAGCTAAAAAGCTAGAAGAGCTTGTTGCATCAAATGCAAATAAAAAATCAAAAAAAACAAGGTTTATAGCTATAACAAGTGGTAAAGGTGGAGTTGGAAAAAGTACTATTAGCTCAAACTTAGCTTATGTTTTATCTCAAAATGGGTTAAATGTTGGTATATTTGATGCAGATATAGGCTTGGCAAATTTAGATGTTATGTTTAATGTTAAGATAAAAAAAAATATTTTACATGTTTTAAAAGGGGAAGCTACAGTTTCTGATATACTTATACCTATAACTAGAAATCTTATACTTATTCCTGGTGAGAGTGGAGATGAGATTTTAAAATATGCAGATGCAGAGCTTTTTAAAAGATTTATGGAAGAAGCTCAAGTTTTAGATAAACTTGATGTTATGATAATAGATACAGGAGCAGGTATAGGAGAGCATATACAGATGTTTTTAAATGCTGCTGATGATGTTATAGTTGTTACCGTGCCAGATCCTGCAGCTATTACAGATGCTTACGCAACTATTAAAACTGTTGCAAATTTGAGAAATGATATAGGTTTGATTATGAATCAGGTTAAAAATCAAAAAGAAGCTCAAGGTGTATTTAATAAAATTCATAAAGTAGCTATGGCAAATATAGGCTCTAATCTGGATTTACAATTTATAGGTAAGATAAATAGTGACATAAAAGTTAGTTCTTCCATTAAACGAAGAGCTTTGTTTAGTATGTCCTATCCAAATTCTCAGCCGTATGATGATATTACTGCAATAGCAAGTAAAATAGCATCTAGGTTGGAACGAAATGTGCTAGTTAGTCAAAATGAGAGTGGTCTAACAGGGCTTTTTAGACGCTTAATGCAGCATTTTT
>JAADDU010000166.1 GCA_013153755.1 Campylobacterota bacterium
TTTATCAAGGGTGTTGTTTTTAACTAAATTTTCATAAAGGTGTATTCTAAAAGCACTAAAATCCTTATATAGTTTGTTTGATATATCTTTTTCAAATGAAGCTGATTTGTCTTTTAGTGTGAGAGGAGTATCGTTTTTAATACTCTCGTACGATAAAAGTAAATGAAGTTTTTTAAACTCTTCATAGCTTAGGTTAAAAAGTGAAAACTTCTCATAAGCTGTTTTTTTATCTATATAAAATCTTAACTCATCAAAGTTTGAGATAATTATATACTTAGAGTTTGTGTGTGAGTTATGATAGTTAAATGCTTGGGCTTCTATCTTGTCAAGGTTTTTAGTGTCTTGTGCTTTTAGTTCTATAATCCCTATAACTTTACTATCTACATAGATGACACCATCAGCTTTTTTACCATCAGTTTCATTCTTTTTTTCTCTCTCAAGATTAAAGTCGTTTGGGTTTGTACTATCAAGTGTATAGCCCAAACAGTTCTCAAAAATATCTTTTAAAAATCCATCTTGATATTTTTCTTCTTTAACTGTTTTGATAAAATCAAGTTTTTCCAAATACTTTTGATACTCTGCCCATCTAAGTGCAACTATACTTTCATCTTGACTTACATTTTTTAAAACTGATTTTTGAAATATAGACAATTAAAACACCTTAAATTTATGTTATCAGTATATTATCAAAATATAGCAAAAATCTAAGATAAGATTTTTAGCTCAACAAAACAAAGTAAAATCTCATAACATTTTAGTTATAATCACACAAGTAAAAATCCTCCATATTTAAGGTGTTTCATAATTGTTTGACTTAAAAAAATATACTTCAAAAAATATCAAAAACGATATTTTATCTGGTTTAGTCGTTGCTGTTGCTTTAGTTCCTGAAGCTATAGCTTTTAGTTTTATCGCTGGTGTTAGCCCTATAGTCGGGCTTTATACTGCTTTTATACTAGGTCTTATCACCTCTCTTATAGGTGGTAAACCAGGTATGATTAGTGGGGCTACTGGTGCTGTTGCTATCGTACTTGTTGGTCTTAGTGTAGAGGCAAATGCTCTTTTATCTGCACAAGGGATTGAGGGTGATGCTCTTATGATAGGGGTTTTAAACTATATCTTACTAACGAGTGTTCTTGCTGGTCTAATCCAAATCTCTATAGGAATGCTAAAACTTGGTAAATTTATCCGTCTTGTTCCAACTCCAGCTATACATGGTTTTGTAAATGGTTTGGCTATCGTTATCGGTACTGCTCAGTTTAAATTTTTTGAAGGTCAAGGTTACATGATGTATATTTTAGTATTTATAACTATGGCTATCATGTACCTACTTCCAAAGTACACAAAAGCAGTTCCAGCTGGTTTAGTCGCTATTATAGTAGTAACTGTTGGTGTTTACTTAACAAATACAGATACACTTTTGCTTAGTGGTTTAGCAGATATGAGTCAGTTTGCAGGGCAACTACCAAGTTTTAAGATACCTGAGTATTTATTTAGTTTAGATGCAGTGCTTTTGGTTCTTCCTTATGCAGTTATCGTTGCTCTTGTTGGTATCATAGAATCACTTCTTACACTTTCTGTTTTAGATGAATTAAGTAACACTCGTGGTAGTGCTAACAAAGAGTGTATAGCTCAAGGAACTGGAAATATTGCTTGTGGTTTCTTTGGAGGAATGGCTGGTTGTGCTATGATTGGTCAATCTATCATCAACTATACTTCAGGTGGAATAGGCAGACTTTCATCTTTTGTTGCAGCTGTTGGACTTATAACACTAGTTGTTTCTATGAGTGGTGTTTTAAATGCTATTCCTGTTGCTGTTTTAGTTGGGATTATGTTTATGGTAAGTATAGGAACATTTGAGTGGTCAAGTTTTTCTCGTCTTAGTCGTATGCCTAAAACTGATGCATTTGTTATGGTAGCTGTAACTGTTATAACAGTTTTTGAAGATTTGGCTATCGCTGTTATCGCTGGTGTTATCATCTCAGCACTTGCTTTTGCTTGGAAGCATGCTAAAATATGGACAAAAAGCCATATAGAAGAAGATGGTACAAAAGTTTATGAGCTTGATGGTCCACTTTTCTTTGGTAGTGCAACAACATTTGCAGATAACTTTGACATACAAAACGATCCTCAAAAAGTTGTCATAGACTTTAAGGATGCGAGAGTTATGGACAGTTCAGGAGTTGAAGCTATAGATGCTATAACTAAAAAGTATGAAGATGCAGGGAAAAATCTACTCCTAAGACATCTTAGTGCAGATTGTAAAGCCATCCTTAAAAAAGCTGGTCCACACTGTGATTATGCAGAGGATGATCCTACATATAAAGTAGCTTACAATTACTAAAAACATTAATTTCAATAAATAAAATTTTATTGAAATTAAAAATGTTAAAAAAGAACTATTTTAAAGATTTTTTTCGTTATACTGTTTTGATGAAAAATTTATCTTTAAATATAAAAATCCTTATCATATTTTTTATTCCTGCTGTTGCCCTTATCTACTTTTCATTTTCTTTTGTTGAGCTAAGATATAAAAAAATCGATGAAAGTTCCATGTATAAACTCGCTTCTAATATAACAGATATAATGAGTAAACTTGTTCATAATATACAAATAGAAAGAGGATTAAGTGCTGGGTATATAGTAGCAAAAAATAATTTTGAATACAAAGATAAACTCTTAAAACACTACAAAGCAACAGATAAAGCATATAAAGAATTTTTAGCATTTATAGACTTGAAATCAAAAGCAAAAAAAATGATCATAAAAAAAGTAGGATATATAAATACACCTATAATTAAGCAAGTTCTTATAGATTTGAATCATGTTCAAGAGATAAGAACAAGTGTTTTAGACCTATCTATCAAATTTGACCAAGAGATAGACTACTATACAAAAATAAATAAAAATTTATTAAAATCTATAAAGTCTTTTATAATAATACTAAAAAAACAAAATGATGATAACAATGCACTTGCAAAACTTCAAGAGCTAAAAGAATTTGCAGGGCTTGAAAGAGCCTATGTTTACCATAAACTTTTATCTGAAAATTCAAAATATAATAATTTTGCAAAAGTTAAAGAGTTACAGATAAAACAAGCAACAAACCAAGAAGCATTTGTACTTGAAGCTTCTTTAGAAACACTAAATATATATAACAAAGAGATAAGCTTAAAAAATGAACTAAGACTTCAAAATCTTAGAAAAAAATATGAACAAAATCAACTCTTTAGTAAAGATGCAGACTATTGGTTTGAGATTACCACTAAGAAGATAAATATATTAGAAAAAATATCCTCAAAAATGTTAAAAAACTATATAAATATCTCAAATCATATTCACCATGAAGCAGTTATATCTTTATATATAACTGCTTTATTATGGTTATTTTCTATCATTTCACTAATAGTTTTAAGCTATATTTTAAGAAATCTTATACAAAATGAGGAAAGTCTTATTGAAGAGTTAAGAATCTCTGCTTATACATTTGACTCACATGAAGCAATGACCATAACTGATGTTAATGGTACTATAGTAAAAGTGAATGATGCTTTTAGTCGTATAACCGGTTATGCAAGAGAAGAAGTTATAGGTAAAAATCCAAGAGTTTTAAAATCTATGAAACACAGTGATGAGTTTTATAAAGAGATGTGGAGACAATTACACACTGTTGGAAAATGGAGTGATGATATATATAACAAAAGAAAAAATGGTGAAATTTATCCTGAGAGATTATCTATAACAGCGATAAAAAATGAAAAAGATATAACTACTCACTATATAGCTCAGTTTTTAGATATTTCAGATGTTAAAAATGCTCAAGAAATAGCCCAACACCAAGCTGACCATGATTTTTTAACAGGTCTTTTAAATAGAAAAGCACTAATACAAAGACTTAATGAAGAGTTTATAAAAGCAAGAAGACATGACTTTTTACACGCTTTTTTATTTATAGACTTAGATGAGTTTAAAAATATAAA
>JAADDU010000142.1 GCA_013153755.1 Campylobacterota bacterium
AAAGCTTAGAGGTACTACTGCAACACTGCTTTCAGGAAAAGGTGAGTTAAAATCAAAAGTTGATATGTTGCAAACATCAGTTAGAAATAAACTATCAAAAATGCAAGAAGCTATGAAAATAGGAAATTGGCAATCAACAAATAAAAGATCCCAACAGATAGTATCTGATCTTAATAATCTTATGCCACAATCACTTTCATATACTGCAAAAGAATCTTTTACAAAATATAGTGATATCATCAAAGAAGAGTTAGCTCTTATTGTTAATATAGGAGATGTTTCAAATCTTATACTAGATCCACAGTTAGATAGCTTTTATATGATGGATGCAGTTATAAATAAAATCCCTGCAATTTTTGAAGCTGCTGGTCAAGCTAGAGGTTTAGGTGCTAAGGCATTAGCATCTGGTGAAATGAGTATGCAGACAAGTTCAAAGCTTGGTGTGTTAGTCTATGCAATAGAATCAAATTTTGATGCATTAATAGCGGGTTTTGATACAGCTTATGATGCAAATCCTGCGTTAAAAGATAAATTAGATACTTTAAAATCTGAACTTGTTTCTAATGTAAAGAGATTTAAATCAGATATAAATAATCATGTTCTTGTAAATCAAGATATGCCAGCTATGACATTTTTCAATGAAGGTAGTAGTTTAATAGCATCGGCAGATAAATTATATATGAAGGCAAATGAAGAACTAGGTGATATATTGTTAGAACGAGTAGATGAACTTGAAAAAAATGATGTATTACTTTTCATTGAAAGTTCCATATTTGCACTATTTTTAGCTGTTATTTTTCAAGCATTTTATCACTCAGTATCTGGAGCTGTTGGTTCTGTAGTAAAGCAGTTAAAAGATATAGAAGAGAGTAAAGACCTTTCAAAAGATATAACAATAGATACAAAAGATGAGCTTAGAGAGATAGCAGTAGCATATAACTCTTTTAGGAAGTCCATACATCAAACTATGCAACAAGCTTTAGGTTCAGTTGATAGTAGCTCTCAAAATGCTCTAATGATGCTTGAAGCCTCAAAAGAGATCGATGAAAACTCAAAAGATATGTCAGATGTTATATCTGAAGTTACTAATAAGGGAGAGTTGATAAAAGATGAGCTTGAAAACTCAAAAGATATAGCTAGTAATGCAAAAGAACAGATTACAACAGCTTATGAAACTTTACAAAAAGCAACAGAGTCTATACAAAACTTAGCATATAAAGTAGAAGAGAGTAGTCAAAAAGAGCTTGAAATGGCAGATAAGATTAATCAACTAAGTTCAGATGCTAGTGATGTAAAAAATGTTTTAGGTGTTATCAATGATATAGCAGAACAGACAAATTTACTTGCTTTAAATGCTGCAATTGAAGCTGCAAGAGCAGGAGAACATGGAAGAGGATTTGCCGTGGTGGCTGATGAAGTTAGACAACTAGCTGAAAGAACTCAAAAATCTCTTACAGAGATAAATGCAACTATAAATGTGATATTACAAAGTATAGTAGAAGCTAGTTCTGAGATGAATGACAATGCTCAAAGTATATCAACTATGACTGAAACATCAGAAGATGTACTAAAAGAGGTAGAATGGGTAAATACTATCATGATGGAAGCTACAAACCTTATAGACTCTTCAGCAGCTAGTGTTGATAAAAATGCCGTTGAAGTGGCAGATATGGCAGATGAGTTAGTAAGAGTAAATAAACTCTCAGAGAGTAATACTCAAAAAATTGAAAATATATCAAAAAGTTCAACAGAACTTTCAAGTAAAGTTAATGAGATTAAAGAGAGAGTGAGTGAGTTTAGTCTTTAGAAGCACTCTCTCCTGCACAGCTTCCACTAGCCCAGGCCCAGTGGAGGTTGTATCCTCCGCAATCTCCATCTATATCTAAAACTTCCCCACAAAAATATAGCCCTTTGATAAGTTTTGATTCCATATTTTTTGGATTGATTTGTGATGTATCAATTCCCCCAGCCATAACTTCGGCTTTTTTATAACCTTTTGTATCTTTAATAGTTAACTTTAAATTTTTTAATGTATAAGCTATTGAGTTTATATCTTTTGTATTTAGTGTTTTTCTATTTTGTGGTATGTTTGCATGTCTAAGGATTGGTAGAAGTAGTTTTTTATTTAAAATACCTCCAAACCATAGTGATATAGGCAGGTTTAAAGAGACTCTTTTTTGTAGTAGCTTTTTAAGCTTTTCAAGACTTAGATCAGGTAGTAAATCTATCTTAATATATACATCTTTTTTTCTAAGTAGTGCTAAAGATACACTTCGGCTTAAATCTAGTATGCCTGATCCTGATACTCCATAATTTGTAAAAAGAATATCTCCTTTTGTATCCATCTTTTCTTGATTTTGGATGTATAGAGTTAAATTGGATTCAATCTTTACTCCACTTGCTTTTATAAAATGTTCATCATCTGTTATAAGTTGTACTAAAGAAGCAAAAGGTTTTTCTATCTTATGTCCTAAAGAGGAAGCTAGATCATAGCCAAGCGTAGTTCCTCCAAGGTGGGGCATAGCTGATGAGCCAGTAGCTATGATAACCTTATCACAATATATGTCAGCATTTAATAAAAAAAGATTTTTAACTTTTTTAATGGATTTTATCTCTTTATCTTTTACAACCTTTATGCCAAGTTTTTCGCACTTGAAAAGTAGTATATCAACAACGATAGAAGCTTGATCTGACATAGGGTACATTCTAGTTTTTTTGCCATATTTTAATTCTAATCCGAGAGAGTTAAAATATAATTTTGAATCAAACTTGGTTGCTATATTTGCGAAGCTTGGATATTTACCATGATAATTTTCTATAGAAATATTTGAATTTGTTATATTACAATGTCCATTTCCAGAGGCTAATACCTTTTTACCAACTTTATTTGATCTCTCATATATAGTGACGGTTGTACAGTCTTTTTTAGCACTTATAGCAGCAGCTAAACCTGCTGCTCCTGCTCCAATTATTGCGATATTTTTTTTCATAGATTTATTATAGCATATTATAAAAGGTTAATTTTATTTTTATAAGTCATTAAAAGTTCTGTTATGATAGCATTATAGGATTACAAATAAGGAGTTTTATATATGATTAAATATGCTTTAATTTTATTTATGGTTCTATTTATCGGATGTGGGGGCGGAAGTAGTGATAGTAACTCTTCTGGAGGAGAAAATTTGGGATTATCGTCGCATATCTTAGATGCACTTTCTTTAGATGAAACTAAGATGGTTGAAAATAGCTTAAGAAATGCAAATTATGACAATATATCAAATTTAGTAAAACTATCTTCGAATATAGTTTCTTTTAATCATGAAAAAAATGGTGTTAAATATTATACTGTACTTAATACAAAGACAAGTGAAGTTCTTACAAATATAAAAAATTTCCAAGGGACATCTATTACAAGTGTAACTAAAGATACGATTACTTATGACAATAAACAAAAAGTTGATGTTAAAGAGTACACTCAGAGTAGTTATCAGCCAAAAGTTTCATATGCAAATCCAAAAGAGATTATACAAGAAAAAATAGGTTATAACAAACGGGTTGATAAATTTGTTTACACACCACAAAAGGGTGGAGCTATAGTTTTGATATCAGCTCCAGGAGGTTGGACGATATATAAATATGGATTAGAAAATCCTAATAATCCTGTTAGAGAAGGAGCAATAGCAAGTTCAGATGATGATGATGTGGTTACCGAAATAAAGACTTATAGTGGTGGTAAGATGAGTTATAAATATTACACTAAAATGTCTACGAATAAACAAATACATGAAGTTTTTTATGATTATTTTAATATGAAAAAGATCTCAGGTGATGCTGACTATCAAATAGAAAACAATAGTCAAAGTAGTATAAGTTTTTCAGATACAGATGTAGAAAATGCTGCAGAAAATAGAGGGGTAGAGTTCTATAAAGGATATAGAAAATTATCAAATGGAAAGTATTTAGTACTTGGTGCGGATCA
>JAADDU010000213.1 GCA_013153755.1 Campylobacterota bacterium
ACAGCAAATTGCAAAGAAAATGTATTTATAGAACTCATGCAAAAAGTTCCTGATAATGTAGAGGTATCATCACTGCCAAAACTATATGACAATGGCTGGGCTACTACCATATCTGTCAACTCTTATGATAAGGAGTTGACAGATAGTGTATTTGAACAGTTTATAAATCTATTGGATGATTTAAATATCTCTTATAAGATAGAAGAGTAGATTTTATTCTTCCTCTTCTTTAAGGAGTTCTTGAAAATCAAGAACATTCATAGGTCTAGAGAAAAGATAACCTTGTGCATAGTTACATCCCATCTCATTGAGTATAGTTAACTCTTTAGAAGTTTCAACACCTTCAGCCACTACATCAAACTTCATAACTTGAGCCATTTTTATGATAGCCTCTACAGAAGTTCTATGGTCACTGTTTGTAGATATATCAAATATCAAAGTTCTATCTATTTTGATAGCCCATAATGGAAGTTGTTGTAAATATTTTAACGATGTAAAAGATGAACCAAATTGATCAAGAGATACGCTAAGACCAAGTTTTCTAAACTTATGACAATCTTCGATCGTCTTTTTGATATTTATCATAGCATCTTTTTCTGATATATCAATGTTAAATTCACTTGGATCAACATTATGTCTTTGGAAAAGTTTTTCAAGTTTCTCTATCAACTCATCTACTTGCATCTCTTTAAGAGATAAATTTATAGTAATTCTTAGTTTTTTATAACCTTTTTTATCCCATTCTTTTCTCTGCTCTATTGCCTCATTAAATACATATTCACCGATATCAACGATAAGTCCTGTCTTTTGAGCAACATCCAAGAACTTATCTGGTGTTATCAATCCATGCTCAGGATGTTTCCATCTAAGTAGAGCTTCAGCTCCTACCATCTCTTCACCTTGGATATCAAATGTTGGCTGATAGTGCAATAAAAATTCACTTTTTCTAATAGCTTTTTTGATTTCTTCATTGAGTCTTTGTTCATCTTGATGAATCAGTAATTTAGACTCATCAGATACAACGATACTTGATTCTCCTTCTTTATGTGCCTCATCTAATGCTAAGTATACATTATTGATAAGCTTTGCTGCATTTTGTCCATGATTTGGATATATAACTATACCTGCCGATACACTCAGTCTTATATTTGAATCACCTTTAAAATAGTTTTGTATATCAATCAATAAATCCCTAGCTATTTCGTGTGCTAATTCATTTGAATCCACATACTTAATACTAACTAAAAACTTATCACAATCCATACGATAGACTTTACGATGTTCATCTGGGTTTTCTATAAAAAAGTTTGCCATTTTTTTCAATATCTGATTGATATGTGTATGTCCCAATGCTAACTGGATTTCATTAAAGTGATCTATTCCCAACAACATTAAAGCAAAAGATTCTGATTTTCTTTTACTATCAATGACTAATGTATTTATGTCGGACAATGAAGTAAACTGACTTGGTAACCCTGTTAAAAAATCTATTTTACCACTTCCACTACTATTAGAATCTGATTCAATACTAATATCTTTAGGTTTAGTATCAATAATACATGTTAATGTGTTATTGAGTTTTAAACCATTTTTATCAAGCAAAATAGAAACTTTCATTTTATTTTCACTATCTACTAATTCAATATTATTTAAAAAAACATTATTATCATCAGTATCTATTTTTTGCTTTATAAAATTAAAAAAATCTCCTTCTTCCTGAGTTTGAGTTTCTACTTTTACAGATTTATTAGCATTATATATATGCTTATTTTCATCATAACTTAAATCAAATAGTTTTTTTGCTGCCAAATTAGCATATAAAATTTGATATTTACCATTAAACATTATCATAGCTTCTTCATTATATTCTCTCTCTTTTTTAAAAAAGCTCAACTCTTCAACTACTTTACTCAACTCTTCTTTTGATCTTTTTTTTATTATAAATATAGTAGCAATTGCTATCAAAGATATCAATACACATAATAATATAGCCATTTTTTATTCTCCTTTATAGTTATGATCTCAAAAATTTTTGAAATTCAAATACAGGAACAGGTTTGGATATATAGTATCCTTGTATATAATCAGCTCCTATATCTCTAAGCATATTAAACATATGCTCATCTTCTACACCTTCAACTACTACCTTCATACCAATACTATGAGCCAAATCTATGATAGATTTAGTAATACCTTGGTCTGTTTTACTAGTAAGTATATTGATAACCAAACTTCTATCTATCTTGATGATATTTGCCGGTATCTTTTTGATATAACTAAAAGATGTATATCCTGTACCAAAATCATCAAGTAATATATTGACCCCTAACTTTCTAAGTTCAAGTAGTTGCTTATATGTTCTCTCTTCATTTTCCATAGCTAAACCTTCTGTTATCTCATACTTTATAAGTTCTGAGGATACTTTATGATTTGCTAATTGTGTTTCTACTACTTGAACAAAATTCTCTTTCTCTAATTCTGCTAAAGATAGGTTTATCGATACTGGTACTTGTTTAAATTTAAAAAGTTCCCATCTTTTTTGTTGCTTAAGAACTTCTTCAATAATATATCTTCCAAGCTTAATAATAAAACCTGTTTTTTCCATAATAGGGATAAATATATCAGGTCTTACCATACCATGTACGGGATGTTTCCATCTTATAAGTGCTTCAGCTGAAACTATTTTCCTAGTTTTACTATCTACTATAGGCTGATAATATATCTCAAACTCATTTCTTTTCAATGCAGAATGCATATCATTATAAAGCTTTAGTTCATCATAGGCATGAGATTTTTGAACAGGTTTATACATAATAACCCATCCTTGACCTTTATCTTTTGCTTGAGATAGTGCTTTATATGAGTTATCAAGTAATTCACCTGTACTACTATTGGTAGGATATAATGCTATACCAACAGATATAGTTAAATGTAGGATACTATTTTCCATTCTATATAAAGTTTTTAATTTATCTTGTATAAGATTTATAACAGAATATATATCTGTTTCATTATTTATATTATCCATAAAAAGTATAAAACTGTTATGAATAGTATGATAAACAGAAAATGAAAACTCCTGAGATATATGATTTAAATAATTTGCAAAAGTTACTAAAATATTATTAGTTTGTTCATGACCTAAAATAGCTCTTAAAGATGCAAAATTATCTATTTCCATACTAACAATTGCAAGTTTTCTATCATTTAGATGCAACTTGATAAAAGTATTTTGTAAATCTTTTTGTAATTTTAAGTGATTTGGAAGTCTGGTTAGCTTATGTTTGTGTTCAAAATTATCTTTATCACTAGAATTTACATTTGTTTTAAAAAGAATAATTCTAACTTTTCTTTTTGAATTTATATCTAAAGTATGATATTGACTTATATATAAATTAATAGATACTTTTCTATGATTTATATATAAAATTAAATTCCCATGATTTATTATAAATTTATAAGGGTTAATTTTTACATCTTTTAAAATATCTTCTAAAGAGATATGGGTATCTCCTTTAACTACTTCTGGCATAGGGAAGTGTCTTGGTATTTCTTTTTTATCTATTCCCAAAAATCTTATCATAGCATCATTTATATATGCTATTTCATTATTTTCATCTAATAAAACTAAATTATCTTCTAAAATATCAAAAAGGTTATTATAATAAGAAATTTTTTCTTTTATAAAGTTCTCATAAACAGCTTTTTTCTTACTAGATAAAGATTGACATACTCCCCAAGATATAGATGCTGATACTAATGCTGCCGAACCCAATATTATATTACTATCCATATATTAATCCACCCTACTTTTATAATAATAGTTTTTTATATGATACAAGGACTAAGATTAAATCTTCTTTTTATCAAGCACTTTTACACTCATCTTTGTATCAATATCTTCCAAAGTAAACACTTCATCTATCTTCAACTCTTTTAGAGGTACTATTTTGTTATTTTTGATAAT
>JAADDU010000124.1 GCA_013153755.1 Campylobacterota bacterium
TCTATAGATGCATAGGTAAAGGATTTTTTTTGTACTCCTTTTACTTTAGATAGGTACATCTCTATATTTGTTCTAACATTTTGAGGGATATTTGGATTTTTTAATACTTCTTCAAAAGAGTTTTCTGCATCTTCATACATTTTTAACATAAAGTATGTTCTGGCTTTTTCTAGTTTATTTCTTAAGTTGCCACCATCAAGCATCTCTACTCTTTCAAAAGCAGCTAAAGCAATACTGTAATGCCCAGTTTCATAAGCACTACGACCAAGGTAAAAGTTTAGCTTTGCATCTGAGAGTTCTGTAAGGTATAACTTTGAAAAGATATCATAACTAACACTAAAATTTTTAGCTTTATAAGCTTTATAAGCCTCTGTATACTGAGATTTCAAAGTGACATTTTGTTGGCTAGCAAGAACAAAAGTAGCTAAACAAATACACAAGAGTAAAACCTTTTTCATCTAAACACCTCTTCTCTAGTTTAATAAGATTTTCTTAAGTCATCTTAAACTATTATATCACTTTAAATTTTTAGGAAATATTAAATCCAAAAATAAAAAATAACAAAAAAGCTATAAGAGCTGATATAAGAGCATAAGGAAATTGAGTCTTTACATGTTCTACCACTTCACACTCACTTGCCATAGAAGATATAATAGTTGTATCTGATATAGGGGAACAATGATCTCCAAATATACCACCAGAGATAACTGCCCCTACACAAAGAGATAAACTTGCATCCATCCCAATAGCCATAGGCATAGCAACAGGTATCATAATACTAAAAGTTCCCCAGCTTGTACCAGTGGAAAATGAGATAATAGAAGAGAGTAAAAAAATAATAGGTGCTAAAAGATACATATCAAGGTTAGCACTTGCTAAAGAAGCCAAATATTCCCCAACCTTTAACTTACTAGTAACATCCCCTATCGCAAAAGCAAAAAGTAAAATCATAGCTATAGGAAAAAGGTGTTTAGCACCTTTTAGAGCTGTTTTAAGCCATATAGTTATACTCATATTATCTGTTTTTACATAATAAATAAACATAAAAATGAGTGTAGTTAAAACTGTATAAAAGATAGATGTTGAACCACTGCCTTTTAAAATATCACCATTACCACTTATGTATAAAAATACAAAAACCAAAAAGACCATTAAAATAATAGGCAAAAGCATATAGTACATACTTTTTATCTCTACGTATAAACTTTGAACATTTATATTTTTGTATTGTGCTGTTTTCATTGAACCTATATTTATATCAAACCAGATACTTAAAAAAGTAACTACCAAAGCACTCATAGCATAAAAATTATGAAGCACTGCATCTACTAACAATGTTATAGCATCTAACTCTAAAGAATGCGTAGCTATCTGTGTTGAGATTAAACCTAAAAGCAATGCACCCCATCCATTTAAGACGATTAGAGAGCTTACCGGTGCAGAGGTTGAGTCACATACAAAAGCAAGTTTTGCATAGGGGATTTTATATTTATCACAAAATGGTTTTCCAACTGCTCCAGCTATAAGAGAAGTTATAGAGGACTCTATAAATATAAAAATGCCTATAGCATAACTAAGCATTAAAGCTGATCTTTGAGAGCGAACAAGCTTGGCTTTATGTAGCATAAACTCTACAAAACCACCTATCCCACCACTTTTTTGTATAAGAGCCATAATACTACCAACTAATATAGCAAAACCTAAAGTTTTAAGTATCCAAGCCTTTGATAGTAACGATATAAAAAGTGTGTAAAGTGCTTCAAATGATGAAAAAATATTAAAATCATTTAGCAGTAAAAGACCAAAAACAATTCCACCAAACAAGGATAGCAAAACACTTCTTGTATAAAGTGCTAAAACTATAGCTAAGAGTGATGGGACTAAACAAATAACAGAAGTTTCTATTTTTAAAACTCTAATGCAAGAAGAACAAAACCAGCTCTTCCAAATTTCTCTTTATAAAGCTCACACTCTTTTTGTCTAACCTCTTTAAATCCAAGTTTTTTATAATAAAGTAGAGTTTCAAGAGAACCTATCTCAACCATTGTTTGAACTATACGATACCCTTTTAATCTTGCTGTGAGTAAACTTTTTTGAACAAGTGCTTTAAGAATCCCGACATCCATAAAACCTTCTATCTCTTCCATAAAATCAAAAACCAAAGTTCTTTTGTTTAGCTCAAAATCACATACTTCTAAAATCTCTAAAAAAACTTCAGCACCACTCTCACACCCTATCTCTTTTAAAGATTCAACAAAACTTTCCTTTGTTGAGATTCTAGGTTCATAACTACACAAAGAGCCTACATCTTGACCATTTATATTAGCAATAAGGAAATTACTAAAATGACAATAGTTTTTTATATCTGTAACGATTAGCTTCTCTAAACTCTTTAAAACATCATCCTCTTTAGAAAAAATCAAATCAAAAAATCCAACTTTTTTTTCTGCTCTAGAACTTTGTAAAATCATTTTAGCTAAAAATGGGGCATCACCCTCTTTTGCTTTTTTTATATTGACACTCATAGCCTCTTCCAAAATTTAGTTTAATTAAAATCATATAATAGTAATAGTACCATATCTTATGATAAAAACTTTCTTAATCTTACTAATTTTACAAAATTTGTTATTTTCTCAACAAGTTATACTAGTTGTCGCTAAAGACTTTCAAACATCAAAAGCAAAACTTACCTGCTATGAAGATGGTAAAAAGATATTTTCTACCATAGATGTAAACATAGGTAAAAATGGCTTAGGATGGGGACTTGGAGAAGTATCTCTTACTCAAAACAAAGATGAACCACAAAAAAGAGAGGGAGACAAAAAAGCACCTGCAGGCATCTTTAAACTTAGTTCTATATTTGGCAATGAAAAAAACCAAAATTTTAAGATGCAGTACCTTTATGCAGATAAAAATCTTATATGTGTTGATGATTCTAACTCAAAATTTTATAATCAAATCATAAAGATGCCAACAATAGTTCCAAAAAGCTATGAAAACATGAGACGAGATGATAATCAATATAATCTAGGAGTATATGTAAAACACAATAAAAAGCAAATCAGTGGTGCTGGTTCTTGTATATTTTTACATATTCAAAAATCAAAAAATCATCCAACTGCTGGATGTACTTCTATGAAAGAAGAAGATATAAAAAAGATAGCTTCATGGCTAGATAGGAGTAAAAATCCCATCTTAATTCAAATACCTCAACAATCACTAAAAGAGATAACAAACCTTTATCATTATATATTTTAATAATATTAAATTTAAGATTTTTCTTAGTCAATTATAGATAAACTTATCGCCTTATAACTTGAAAATCTATATTTAAAAGTATCTAATGCATCAAAGAAACAAAGTTTATACTCATCTTATTTCTGCTCTTTGGAATGCTTTAGCTGCAGCTATTATGACCGTAGTCGTATATCAATTTTTTTATATAGAATTTTTTCGCTCAAATATAGAAGACTATGCATTTGATTTAACAAACTGGTTTGCCATTTCTAAAAAACAAGAAGATCTAAAAACAAACAACCTCTTTGTACTCTTAGTTGATGATAAATACCTAAAATCCCAAAAACTACTAGATGAAAACAACGAAACAACTTATGGCTATATTTTACCAAGAAACTATCTAGTAAATATCATTAAAAATATTGATGCGTTAAGCAAAGATATAGATGAAGAAAACCATTTTGAGAATCTTTTTTTAGATTATGATTTTTCCTACTTAAGTGACCCTCATAATAAAATTCCCACACAAGATGACCTAGCCTTTTTAGAAATACTGAAAAAAGATAGACCTTATACTATATATCTTCCAATAACTTCAAACTATAATTTTATATACCATTCAAAAGATAAAAAGATTCAAAAACTCATAAAATCACAAAAAATTAAATTTGTTTCAGTAAGTTTAAC
>JAADDU010000214.1 GCA_013153755.1 Campylobacterota bacterium
AATTATAAAAAGAAAACAAAAGGCGAGAAAAAATGATAATAAAAAGAAATATACTGTTAGTAGGTTTAACTTTAGTAACACTTATGAGTGGATGTACACAAGAGACACAAAATAAAATAGGTAGAACAATGCAAAACTGGACAGGGACTGATGGTGTTTTAGATATATATATGGGTGGAAAGCTTGTTCAAAGATTTATAAAAATAGATAAACTTACAACAGCTACAAGTACTAGTGGTAATGTAGCAAGAAACTATAGATATGCTTATGGATATTTAGATACTAACTTTAATTATAAAGTAGATGAGGGTGAAAAGAAGTTATATTTTGAAATAAGTAACTACTCAACACCTTATGTATTTTATGCAAATCCAGGCTCATCTAAATAGATGAATAGTATTGAGTTATTAAGAGTATTAGTTGAATCTAAAAGTGAAACACCAGATGATGGAGGGCTTTTAGATTTTATAACAGAGTATTTAGATGATTATAAAGCTATACGTATAGATAAAAATGGTGTAAAAAATCTTTTTCTTTATAAAAAATTTGGAGAGGGAGATCATCTCTGTTTTGCTGGACATGTAGATGTAGTTCCAGCAGGAGAGGGGTGGAGTAGTGATCCCTATAAATTAACTCAAAAAGATGGTTATCTTTATGGTCGTGGAACACAAGATATGAAGAGTGGAGTGAGTGCATTTGTTCAAGCATTTAAAGAAATTGAAGAGTTTAATGGAACACTCTCTATTCTACTTACCTCTGATGAAGAGGGTGAAGCAGACTTTGGTACACAAATAGTTTTAGAGTATTTAAAAGAGCAACATATGCTTCCTGACTATGCCATAGTAGCAGAGCCAACTTGTGAATTAGAGTTTGGAGATGCTATAAAAGTAGGGCGACGAGGCTCCATTAATGGTTATATCACTCTTAAGGGAAAGCAAGGTCATGCTGCATATCCACATAAAGCTATTAATCCTATAGAGAAGATAGCACCTAGGTTAGTCAATATGGCTGGTGTGGATTTAGATAATGGAGATGAGTTTTTTGCACCTAGTAAGTTTGTAGTTACAGATATACGTTCAGGTATGGAAGTGACAAATGTCACTCCAAATGATCTTAAAATGATGTTTAATGTTAGAAATACGACAAAAACAACACAAAAAGAGGTTAAAGAGTTTGTAGAGAAAAACCTTCAAGAGTTAGATTTTGAGTTGCGTTTAACACAAGGATCATACCCATTTGTAACAGATACAGATACTAAAGTAGTGCAAAATATAGATAAAGCTATTGAAGAGATAGTAGGTATTAAACCGAAGCACTCAACAGCCGGTGGAACAAGCGATGCACGATTTATGGCACCATATGGTATAAAGGTGATAGAGTTTGGTGTTAAAAATGATACAATCCACTCTGTAGATGAGAGAACAACGGTAGAAGAAGTAGAAAATCTCTATAGAGTTTTTAAGCTACTTATAGAGAGTTGGAAATAAAAGGAGTTAATATGAAATTTGTACAAACAGATAAAGCACCATCGGCAATAGGTCCATACTCACAAGCAGTAGTGGCAAATGGTATGGTTTACACTTCAGGTCAAATAGCCCTTACACCAGAGGGTGTAATGCTTGAAAATGATGTAGTACTTCAAACAAAACAAGTACTAAAAAATCTACAAGCAGTTTTAGAAGAGGCAGGTAGTTCTATGGGAAATGTTGTGAAGACAACTATATTTATAGATAGTATGGATGATTTTACAATTATAAACGAAATATATGAAGAAGCATTTGGAAAACATAAGCCAGCACGTGCAACTGTAGCCGTAAAAACACTCCCAAAAAATGCTCTTGTTGAGATTGATGCAGTAGCATTAGTTAATAGCTAAATAAAATTTAAAGAAAAGTTGGGTATAATTCCGAACTTTTTTAGTAGAATTATAAGGAAATTAGATGTACGCAATTATCAAAAACGGTGGTAAGCAGTATAAAGTTCAAGAAGGTGATATTTTATTACTAGATAAAATGTCTCTTGAGCCAAAAGCAACTATCGAAATTACAGAAGTACTAGCAGTAAATGCTGGTGAACTTAAAATGGGAGCTCCTTTTGTTGAAGGTGCTGTTGTAACTGCTGAGGTTATCAACGAAGGTCGTGACAAGAAAGTAGTAATTTTCAAGAAACGTCGTCGTAAAGATAGTAAAGTAAAACGTGGTTTCAGAAGAGACTTTACTCGTGTTCGTATCACGAAAATAGCTGCATAAGCTAAATTAAAAGGAGCATAGTATGGCACATAAGAAAGGACAGGGAAGTACACAGAATAATCGTGACTCAGCTGGTAGAAGACTTGGTGTAAAAAAATATGGTGGAGAAGCTGTTATCCCTGGTAACATTATTATCCGTCAACGTGGAACTAAAATTCACCCAGGTAAAAATGTAGGTATGGGAAAAGATCATACTATATTTGCACTTGTTGAAGGTACAGTTGTTTTTGAAAGAAAAGACAAAAAACGTCAACAAGTTTCAATCATACCTGCTGCATAATTCTACAAATACTTAGGCATCTGCCTGAGTATTTTACTTCAACTTATTATAGGTTTAGACACCTAGACAATTTTAAATATTTAACAATTTACTACATTACTATTATCATTTTAGTTAATTTTTAAAGATTTAATTATTTTAGATAATCATCAAGGATTTACAATGTTTACAGATAGTGTCGAGTTAACAGTTTCATCAGGAAAAGGTGGACAAGGGTGTGTTGCGTTTCGTCGTGAAAAGTTTGTACTCAATGGTGGTCCAAATGGTGGAGATGGTGGAAAGGGTGGTGACATCTGGTTTAAGTGTGACAACAACACTCATACACTTTCTCATTTTCAAAGAAGAATGCATATAAAAGCAGATAAAGGAGTACCTGGTGAAGGTTCTCTTATGACTGGAAAATCTGGTGCAAAAAAAGTTATTGTAGTTCCACCTGGAACACAGATATTAGATGCGGAAACAGGGGAAGTTCTTTTTGATATGTTAAAACATGGTCAAGAGGAGAAGTTTCTTCAAGGTGGAAAGGGTGGTTTAGGTAACTTTCACTTTCGTTCACCAACAAACCAAAGACCTACTTATGCACAACCAGGTGAGCAGGGTGAGACTAGAAAGATAAAACTTGATCTTAAACTAATAGCAGATGTTGGACTTGTAGGTTTTCCAAATGTAGGTAAGTCAACTCTTATATCAACAGTATCAAATGCAAGACCAGAAATTGCAAACTATGAGTTTACAACACTTACTCCAAAACTAGGTCAAGTTAACATTGGTGATTTTGAATCATTTGTTATGGCTGACATCCCAGGTATCATAGGTGGTGCTCATGAAGGTAAAGGTTTAGGTATACAGTTTTTACGTCATATTGAGAGAACTAAAACACTTCTTTATATGGTTGATTTAGCTTCATATAGAGATCTTAAAGAGCAGATAGAGGTTTTGAAAGAGGAGATAGCATCTTTTTCAGAAAAACTTGGTAACAGTAAATATGCTATAGCTCTTACTCGTTTAGATATTGTTCCACCGGATGATTTAGAAGATTTAGTGAAAGAGTTTTTAGATCTATTAGGTTTAAAACCAACACAAAAAAATGATTATAAATTTGATGAAAATATACCATATTACATACAAGATAGTGCTTCTGTAGAGTTAGGTTATGATAAAAGTTTACCATATATGGTTGTACCAATATCATCTGCTACAAGTAAAAATATAGAAGCACTTAAGTATGGACTTTTTAATTTAGTACAATCAGATAGAAAGTAGTTATGAAAAGGGTTGTTGTAAAAGTTGGCAGTGCAGTTTTAACACAAGGTTCAAAAGTAGCACTCTCAAGAATGCAAGCTTTAGTTATTTTTTTGGTAGAGTTAAAAAAG
>JAADDU010000190.1 GCA_013153755.1 Campylobacterota bacterium
ATACCTCAAAGCATTGACTCTTTTTTGAGTTGATGCTTTTTTTATGCCCAATGCGATCGTGGTGGAACGGTAGACACGCTACCTTGAGGGGGTAGTGCCTTACGGGTGTGAGAGTTCAAATCTCTCCGATCGCACCATTTTTTAACTTTCAAATAAACTTTCAAAATTTCTCTTCCCATTATCATCTTTCTTTATATTGTTTTTACATAAATTTAGGTATCTTTATATATAAATAATTATTAGGCAAAAATTTGAAAGTAGTAACTGGTGTAGTTGGAAATGATATTCATGTTGTTGCAAATAGACTCATAGAACTCTCTTTAAATGCAAGAGGTTTTGAGGTCTTTAATCTAGGTGTAAATACCTACTTAGAAGAGTTTTTTGATGCTTGTGTAGAAACTGGTGCAGATGTGCTTCTTATATCGTCACTAAATGGTGAAGCTGAGGGTTGGGCTAGAGAAGTTAAGATGCTCAAAGCGAAGTATAAAACACTTGATGATGTTGTGATGATGATAGGTGGAAACCTCGTTGTTGGTAGTGCAGATGCAGACGTGATAGTGCCAAAATATAAAAAGTACGGTTTTGATTTGGTTTTTCATCAAGTTGATTTAAATGAAGGGCTAGACACTCTTGAAGAGTATCTAAAAGAGAGGAAAGTGTAGTGAGTTTACTTCAAGAAGAGAGAAAAATCATACTAAACAACGAGTTTGTAGAACATTTTGATTTTGCTGAGGTTGAAGAGTTTATACGAAATGCTGACAAAGAGCTTTTTATATCTCATCATTTTGCAAAAAAAGAAAAAATGCTTGTTCAACCCCGTGGTGGTTTTCCCACATATAAAAAACAGTTTGCACTAAATGAATTTTTTGTAAATGCAAATGTTGATGTACTTCCACTTACCATAGACTCAAACACAAGACTAAATGACTATGCTACAGCTAAAAAGATGCTCCGTCTGAGTGAAGAGAGTGAACAAGATATGCTAAATGGTTATCCACTTGTAAATCATGGTTATAGAACTACAAGAAAGATGATAACCCACTTTAACAAACCTGTATCTCTTCGTCACGGTACACCAGATGCACGACTTCTTATAGAGACTGCCATCGCATCTGGAATCTTTGAGATAGAGGGTGGACCTATTACTTACCTTTTACCATACTCTAAAAACTTTCCACTAGATAAAGCATTTTTATATTGGAAATATGTTGAAAAAGTATGTGCAAACTACTCAAAACTAAACCTACCTATAAACAGAGAATCGTTTGGACCACTAACAGCTACACTTGTACCACCTGCTATAACCATAGTTATACAACTCTTAGAGATGTTACTCTCACTTGAAGAGGGAGTTAAGTCTTTTTCTGTTTCATTTTCTCAAACTGGCTCGATGAATCAAGATATAGTTATGGGTGCAGTTATCAAAAAGATGGCTAAATACTATGCAAAAGAGATAGGTTGTGAAGATGCAGTTATAAATCTTGTTTATCATCAGTGGATGGGTGCATTTCCAACAAACAAAGACTTTGCAGAACAGCTTATAAATATGTCAACAGTTATCGCATCTATGGTTGGAGCAGATAAAATCATCACAAAAACTAGAGAAGAAGCTAGTGGTATCCCAACAAAAGAGGCAAATGCTAAAACAGTTGCAAATACTCAATACACTCTTGGTATCTTAAATGGTCTTCCAAACATAGTAGATGCAGAGGAGGAAGAAAACCTTACTCTTGAGGTAAAAGCCATCATGGAAGCAGTTTTTAATGATGAAGCAGACACACTTTGGAGAAAAGTTTTTAACTCTATCAAAAACGGAACTATCGATGTGCCTTTTTCTCCCCATATCATCAACCATAATGAGATGATAACCATAAGAGATGCTAACAAAAACATCCGTATCATAAACAGAGGTAATGTTCCCATACCAGACAAATGTTTTGAGTATGAAAAATCAAAATGTGACCTTACAAAAGATACAACAAGTATAGTAAATGACATCATCCACGATATAGGAATTATGCAATGAGTAACAACAAACTACTAATCGATGTTGGAAGTACATATTTTAAAGTTGCCGCGTCTTCAACTATTGAGCAACATTTTAGAGATTTTAACAAAGATATCTTTGATGATTTGACCTACAAATGTGGAGACACCATACACAGCTATAAAAAAGAGGATGTTTTTATATGCTCCTCTGCAAATGGTGGTTTAAGCACACTCATAGTTGGTCTTACTGATTCTTACTCACTAAAATATGCTAAAAACATAGCTTTTAACTCAGGTATAAACATCATAGAGACTGTTATATACCAAAATATAGAGGAGTACTCAATTCCGAGTGACCTTATAGATGTTGTTATAGTTGTTGGTGGGATAGACTCTTGTGAGAGTATTTTTGATAACTCACTTTATAGCTACTTAGAGAAACTAAACTACTCAAACATAGTATATGCAGGTGGCTCAAAAGAGGCTAGTTCTATGAAAGAGCATATAAAAGATATAGTAGTTTTACCAAACATCATAGATAACAAACTCCATATAGTTGAAGAGCATCTAAAAGAGTATCTTACAAACCTTTATCAAGCTGATATTATGGGTAAAGAGGATATAAAAAGTCTCTATGAAATCACATCAAACCAGATATACTCAACCCCATATATAGTAAACAAAACTCTACCACTCATAGATGCAAACTTCTCTGTTGTAAACCCTTTTATACTCATAGATATAGGGGGAGCAACTACAGATATACACTACTCAAAAGATTTAGTAGATGACAACATAGTTACACAAAATGAGTATGACAGACTTGTATTTAAAAAGCTTGGTGTTTACAAATCTAAAGAGTCACTTATCTTTGCTGCTCAAAACAATGAGTTTGTATATGAACTTTTAACACACCTAAAAGTTACTGAAAATATCTTTGAAGAGACAAGCGAGAAAGCTTTAAGAGTACTTATGCAACTAGCCATCTTTTTGGTACTTACAAAGATGTCACACTATAAAAAAGCATATGTAAACTTAAAGTTACTATCTATAAACTCCATAGTTTTAACAGGTGGTATAACAAAAGTGCTATCAGATGATGAGGTAAAAGATATCATCTCATTTTTTTACAAAAAGATTTTAAACTCAGAGCATAACCCATCTGTAGTTATGGATAGAGATTATGCTATCTGGACGCTTGGTATAAAAAACAATCAAAAAGGGTAAAAGATGTCAATCAACTGTATAAGAACACTCCTAGAAGATGCTGGTTTATCACATGCAGATAAGACAGCTTTAGTTTTTAATGATAAGAGCATAACCTATGCAGAGTTATTAAAGAGAGTAAATCAAGTGGCATACTACTTAAAAGAGCTAGATTTACCAAAAAACTCACGCATAGGCATCTACTCAAGTAAAGGGATAGAACAAGTTATAGCTATACTTGCCATACTCTCAACTGATTATATACTTGTGCCACTAACTAAGCTTTTAAAACCTGAACAGGTTGAGTATATCATTCAAGATTGTGGTATTAGATGCATAATCACAGATAAACTCAAACTTGAAAATATAGAGGAGATAAGTTTTGATGGTCACATCATCTCTTATGAAACTGCATCTAAAGATATAGCATCGTTTGAAGAGATATACAAATACTACAACAAACCTTATGTTTGCGATATAAACGGTCATTCAAACGCAGTTATAACTTACTCTTTTGGTGTTGGTGGAAATCCTAAAGGGATAGTTATAAGCCATAGAAACCTCATAGATTCTGCTAGAGTTGTTTCTCAGTACTTGGATTTAAAAGAGGATGATGTTATCTCTGGGGTTTTGATTTTTAACCTTGATTATGGGCTAAA
>JAADDU010000032.1 GCA_013153755.1 Campylobacterota bacterium
GGTAAAACTTGGTTTTTTCATGACCATGGTGGTTTTATACATTGGTTAAAAGATAAAAAGTTTAAAGATAAAGCAGTTATATGGGCTATGAGTAGAGATACAAAAAGATTTATAGATGCAAGAAAAGCATTTTATTCACTTACAGATAAAACCCCTATGGGATATGGTTTTGGTGCTTATGAGCATAATGCCTCAAATCGTATAGATTTTGAAAGTATGAGTCTTAGGATGCTTAGAGGTGAAACTCTTAATAATCCTCGTATCAAAAAACAGCTTTTAGGAAAAACAGAGTTAAATTAATCTTTTTTTGGTAAAATGTAAACTTAAATTTAAAATTAGAGCTGTTTATGATAAGATTTTTTTTAATGATGTGTTTGCCTATGCTATTGAGTGCCAACTTAATATATAAGCTTAATTATGGAGAAAAGCTAAGTATTTTAAACTCTTTTGATATACCTTCCTCCTTTCTAGATGATGAAGTTTTTAAAAATGTAAAAAAAGAAAATTCTACTAACTATACAAATAACCATTTTTTTAAAGTTATGAGTGAATCTTATGTCTTTATACCAGCCATGAAAAGAGTTTTAAATAAATATTGTGTACCAAAAGAGTTTATTTATATGGCTATGGCAGAATCTCACTTTTCAAACAAAGCTTACTCAAATAAAAATGCTGCTGGTATTTGGCAGTTTATGGATGTGACAGCTAAAGTTTATGGTCTTAAGATAGATGAATATGTAGATGAAAGATTAGATATTATTAAATCAACAAAAGCAGCAGCTCAGTATCTTTCATATCTACATAAAAAATTTGGTAAATGGTATTTAGCTGCTATAGCTTATAATTGTGGTGCAGGAAGATTAAATAGAGCTATAGGAAAAGCAAAAAGTGATAAGATTGAGGTTTTATTGGATCCTGATAAAAAATATCTTCCAAAAGAAACTAGATTTTATATTAGGAAAATTCTTGCATTGGCTATTATTGCTCATGATAGACAGATAATGCTAGATGAAAAATATAAACAAAAGCTAGACCATGCAAATATACATGCTATCTCCATCGCACATCTTTGTGGTGGAGATTCATTAAAAAGAATTGCTCGTTTGATAGATATCCCTTTTAAAAATTTAGAAAAATTAAATAGACATTTAAAATATGGTTTTGTACCACCATACGAAAAAAGTTATGATATATATATACCGTACATAAAACTAAGAGTATTTAACAAAAGATATAAAAAACAAGATGCAAAGAAAACATATAAAATTCATGTAGTAATACAAGGTGATAATCTATCTAATATAGGTCAGAAGTATGGAGTTTCATATAGAATGATTATGGATTTTAATAATCTTACTAGTTCAAAATTGCGTTTAAAGCAAAAATTAGTTATACCTATAGAAAAGGTTAAAATTTCAGATGATATCTCTTACTATATGGTTAAAAGAGGAGATACTTTAGAGTCTATATCTAAAGCACATAGAATAAGTATACAAGATATTAGAATTAAAAACAGTATAAAGGGTAGCTTAATAAAAGTAGGGGAGAGATTAAAAATTTATGAATAAAAAAATATTATTTATGCTTAGTATTGCAGTTGTATTATTTGATGGATGTAGTACAAAAAAAAGAGTTATACATCATAATCATCATACTTACCATGATAAAAAATCCCCATCTTATGTTCATCCAACTATGAGACCTTATGTTGTAAATGGAGTTAGATATCATCCAACAGTTGTTAGTGTTGGAGATATATTTAGGGGTAGAGCTAGTTGGTATGGACCGAAATTTCATGGAAAACTAACTTCAAATGGTGAAATATATGATATGTATGCTAAAACAGCTGCTCACAAGACTCTTCCTATGAATACTATGGTTAAAGTTACAAATCTAAGTAATGGACTAAGTACCGTTGTTAGAATAAATGATAGAGGTCCTTTTGTACAAACACGCATCATAGACCTTTCAAAAACAGCTGCAAAAGAGGTTGGTCTTATAGCAGATGGAACAGCTCCGGTAAAGCTAGAAATTTTAGGCTTTCATAAAAATACAGCAAACAAAGCCACTTCTAATTCTAAAGTAACTTTAGGTCGTTTTGCATTGCAGATAGGTTCTTTTTCTAAGATACAAGGTGCTATAAAAACACAAGAAATGTATGATGACAAAGATGGATACAAAACAGTTATAAAAGATATGCAAAATGAAAATGGTAGTATTTTTAAAGTTTGGCTTGTTGGGTTTAAAAGTGAACAAGAGGCTAGGGACTATCAAGCACAAGGGCATTTTGAAAATGCATTTATAGTAAGAGAGGAATAATTATGATTAGTAAAAGTAGAAAAACAAAAGAAACAGATATAACAATTTCATTAGAGTTAAATGGTAATGGAAAGAGTAACATAGATACAGGTGTAGGTTTTTTTGACCATATGTTAGTAAGTTTTTCAAAACATTCTTTGATAGATTTAGACATAAAATGTAAAGGTGATACACACATAGATGATCACCATAGTGTTGAAGATGTTGGTATAGTTCTTGGTTCATTGTTAGCAGAAGCTTTATATCCAGTAGAAAATGTAGAGAGATTTGGAAGTGCTAATATAGTGATGGATGAAGCTTGTGTAAGCTGTGATTTAGATTTAAGTAATCGCCCTTTTTTAGTTTATGAGTCTGAAGTAAGTGGAAAAGTTGGTAGTTTTGATACAGAACTTGTAGAAGAATTTTTTAGAGCATTTGTCTTAAATGCAAAAATTACAACTCATATCATCACTCTTAGAGGAAAAAACAAACACCATATTATAGAAGCTTCATTTAAAGCTTTAGCAGTTGCCATTCGTCGTGCAGTTGCTAAAAATGAGCGAGTTGGAATCCCTAGTACAAAAGATGTTTTATGATTAAGCTCATAGTTTTAGATGTAGATGGTTGTCTTAGTGATGGTAAACTTATCTACTCAGCAGATGCTATAGAGAGTAAAAATTTTAACGTAAAAGATGGTCTTGGTATAACAACTTGGATAAAGATGGGTAACCATGTAGCTATCATAACAGGTAGAGACTCTAAGATAGTTAAAAAAAGAGCTGATGAGCTTGGCATACAGTACCTTTATCAAGGGATAAAAGATAAAGATAGAGTTCTAAAAGAACTTGTTGAGTCTTTAAATCTTGATTTTTGCAATGTTGGAGCTATTGGAGATGACTTAAACGACTACAATATGCTACAACTTGTAGGTAGAAGTTTTACCCCTAAAAATGGTGTAAAAGAGATACAAAAGATAGTAGATAATGTTCTCTCTTATGATGGTGGAGATGGTGCAGTTAGGCAAATGATAGATACTTTGGTAGATGAAAATAACCAAAGAGAAGAGTTTATGGCAGTTTGGATATAGAGGATTTAGATTTTTGAATATAAATATATTTTTCATAGCTATAATATTAGCATTATCTGTAATATTTGTTAGTTTTAAACCTATGGTTATAAAAAAACAAAAGTTTGTAGATACTCCTTTATTTGAGATAGATACTTTTACTATACATGAACTAAATCAAGTCGGACTTATAACAGTTATGAAAGGTACAAAAGCAACAAGATATAGCGATAGATATAAGGTTGCAAATATAGACTATACAGATAATTCTAAAAAATATATAGCCAATATAAAGGCAAATGATGGACTTTACAAAGACAAAGATGATATACTAAAACTTCAAGGTAATGTTGTATATAAACGTGAAGATGGATTAACATTTAAAACATCTAAAGCTATGTATGATAAAAATAGTTCCATAGTTAAAACAGACCAAAAGTATGTTTTGTATCAAGGAAAAAATATTCTTAAAGGAACTACTCTTAGT
>JAADDU010000075.1 GCA_013153755.1 Campylobacterota bacterium
ATTTGGCATACCTGACGAAATCTACACGCACCATAACATCCTGTTCTGCTGATTTTTATACGGTTTTTGCCTTTGTTTAAGCCCATCTCTTTTAGCATCTCTCTTAAGTATGTGGCTTTATCCTCATTTTTTGAAGCTTTTGAGCATCTCTCATCATCACATAAAAAAAGTTGTGCTTTGTAGTGCATTATGGGGCGGTTAGGGTCAAAATCTTTTGGTTTGCAGGTATAACCCTCTACCACTTCGCTTCCCATCTCATTGATTTTTACATCATTTGCCATTATATTTACCAAACTCACTATCATAATCTCGTATGAGCCTGTAAGCTGCATGAAGAGAAGCTACTACCATGGTGGAGGCTCCGTATCTACCCTCTAGTATAATCCCTTCACAACCAAAATACTCCATAAACTCCCGTCCGTACTCTTTAGACTCAACCACATTTACAAACCCGACAGGGAAAAGTAAAAACATCACATTATCAAGATTTACGTCTAGTTTTATGAGTGTGTTTATAGCAGCATATATATATGTGGGTGCATTTCCACATGCCAAGACCATAGGCTCATCTTTAAACTTCTCTATAGCCAACTCAACTGCTGCGTAACTTCTTGTGGTGTTGTTATTTTTAGCCATCTCAAAAACTTCTGGCTCATTTACATAGCAGATAACCTCATTTTCATACTTTTTAAGGTAAAAATCACTTAAACCTGAGCGAATCATATTTGTATCTACTATGAGTTTTGCTTTTCTCTCTAGTAGCTCCTTTAGTTTTAACATCGCATTTTTTGAAAAGTAGATGTTATCTATAACCTGCTCAAAACATGTCGTTGTATGTATAAGCCTCTCAACCAAAGCTCTCTCGTTTTCATCAAATCTATCAAATCCTGCGTATTGTAAAGCCTCTTCATGTATCATCTCAAAAGATTTTACACTTATGGCATCGCCTATATTTATGGGTGGTTCTTGTAGTTTAAAACTCATATATTTGTATCCATTCTTTTTAGTAGTTTCATATTTGTTGTAGTTTTATATGGGAAGTTTAGCATCTCTTCATTATCGTTCTTTAAACTTTTATATCTAATATCCATAGTTTTATTTTCTTTTAGATGCACTGCTTTAGATATAGTAACCTTTTCATCGCCACACAAAGCGATATCACCCTCTTTTATCTTCTCTCCGTTAGAGTAAAATCCACACATACTTTCTCCATTTTATATAAAATAGATTATAACATACTATAATTTTATATGAACTTTACAAAAACAGATGCTAAAAAACTTTTAGATATTATCAAAGCTAGACGGGATGTGAGGGGTAATCGTTTTATAGATAAACCCATAGAAGATGAAAAACTACGCATGATTTTAGAAGCAGGTATCTCAGCTCCCTCTGTTGGATACTCCCAACCATGGCGTTTTGTTATCATAAAAGATAAAGATATAAAAAATAGTATTATAAAAAATTTTCAAACACAAAATGAAAAAGCAAAAAAAATCTTTCATGATAAAACACTCTATACTCAACTAAAACTAGAAGGTATAAAAGAAGCACCCATAAATATAGCTGTACTTTATGAACCAAAACAAGGTGATGTACTTGGTATGACAAGTATGAAAAAGATGGGAGAGTATAGTGTAGTGTGTGCTGTGCAAAATATGTGGCTACAAGCAAGAGCTTTAAATATAGGCATAGGCTGGGTTAGCATACTAGATGAGCAAAAAGTACTTGAGATACTAGATACTCCAAAAAACACTCAACTTATAGCCTACCTTTGTGTTGGATATGTTGATGAATTTTACAAAGAAAGTGAACTTAAAACTTTAGGCTGGGATAGAGAAAAACTGCTAAAAGAGTGTGTAACTTTTAGATAACATCACCCAAACGCCACATGGTATGAAGATAAGTTGCAAAGATGTTTTTAACTCTAAAACCACCCTCTTTTGCACTTTTTTTACTAACTTTATAGAGTTTTATATCTGTTTTTGGTGCTTTTGTGATTTTTGAGTAGTGAAAGGCGTGACCTTTTATCTCTTTGTTATCAAGTTCACATTTATAATAACCCAGCCTCTCTCTTTTGTCTGTGAGCTCAAACTCTATGGGTAAAATCCCACTCATCTGTTTTTCATCTATACTTCTACCAAGATATATAAGCCCTGCACACTCTGCATATATCTTTTTACCTTTTTTTGCATGGGTTATGAGCGAGTTTTTAAACTCTGTTGAGTCTTTTACCCTCTCATAAGACTCTTTGGTTTCCACATATCCGCCACAAAGTATCACTATATCTGCATCTAGTGGGATTTTTTCATCTTTAATACTACTTAGTATGACTACTTTTTTATAGCTCTCTTTTAGATACTCAAGATTATCATGGTACAAAAAGGAAAAATTTTTATCTTTTACAACCACACAAACTTCATCTTTTTTTTGCACCTCTTTAAATGGGTACTCTTTTTGTACTTTTAACTCAAAATCCATCAAAGAGTCTAACTTTTGCAAATCTATATGTTTTAAAACTTCACTAGATAGTGCATCTAGTTTCTCTACATCTTCCAAATCAAGTCCCAAATGGGTAGTTTTTAGAGTTTTTAAATCTTTTTGTATCCAACCACACACCGCTATATCTTTTAGTTCACTCTCTATATGTTTTTTTATAAGCTCATAATGCATCTGTGATGAGAGTTTGTTTAAGACTACACCTTTTATGGTGTTATCATCCCTAAAACTTTTTAAACCTTTTATGATGGCACTTATAGTTATGTAGCTTCCACTTCCATCTATGATAAGTAGAGATGGGATGTTTAGTATTTTGGCAACATCATAAGCAGATGCACCCTTATCCATTCCGTCATAATACCCCATAACCCCCTCAACAACAGCCACATCCTTATCCATATAGTTTGCAAAAATCCACTTTAACTGTTTTTCATCCATCATGTAACCATCTAGGTTTATGGAGTATGTTGAAGCTATATGTTGATGAAACTGAGGGTCTATGAAATCTGGACCACATTTATATGGTCTTACTCTTCCTTTATAATGGTGCAAAAGTGCCGTTGTAAGGAGTGTTTTGCCCTGATTTGATGCTATTGCCGATATTACTAATGCTTTTTTCAAGTTAATTGCCTATAATTTTAAAAAAAATTGGATTTTTATGAAACGATACAGACATTATAACAAAGATACAGCAATCATACTCTCATGCTTTGGCTCAGTTATAGAGCAGGAGAAATATTTTAGATTTGAAGAGTATGTTAAAGAGAGATTTCCAAACACTCCAGTCTTTACGGCTTTTTCTTCAAAGATGGTTATAAAAGCACTTGCAAAAGAGGGTAAAACATACAAAAACCTTCCTCAGGTTATGGCTGATGTTGATATGGATGGGTATAAAAGATACATAGTTGCATCTATAAATATTTTCCCAACAGATGAGCATGAAGTTCTAATCCGCATGGTAAAAGGTTTTCGTGAGTTCTCACTAGCAAATATCCGCTACACAAATGCACTTTTGACAAAAACAAAAGAAACATCAAACTACCTTAACTTTTTAGATACTACTATCCGTAAAAACACACCAGAGTCTATAAACCTCTACATCATACACGGTGTTCCTGTACTAAACTTGGCAGGGCTAGAATCTGTAAAGTATGTAAGTGGGTTTTTACAAAGGATAAATCCAAACAACATCACCTGCTCACTAGAGGGTGAGTACCCATTTTTTGCCATAAAAGATGCTATAAAAAGGGAGATACTAGCCATCACAAAAGGCTCGATGGATATAAAAGTAAACATAGTTCCCCTTTTACTTGTCAGTGGAAACCATTATGACAAAGATATGCGTGA
>JAADDU010000037.1 GCA_013153755.1 Campylobacterota bacterium
TTTTTAAGTTTGATTAAAAGATTTAAAAGGTGTTTTCCTATGTAGTTTCTGATGAATATTTTCACATTATTTCTTTTTATCTTATTTATGATATTGTAGAAAATATCTCAAAAGTTTTTTCTATATCACTATATGCTTCATCAAAAAGAGGTATGGCACTATGACCTCTTGTATCATCCATAAGCTCTATATGTATATCATTTTGCTTATCTTTGTATAAACCTTCTATCAACTTAAAGTGTTTTTTAAAATGTAGTTTATCTTTGGTATTTTGTTTAAAATATATTTGTGGATATATATCTTTTTGTTGATAAAACTTTACAACATTGAGTCTTGTGTCTTTTTTTGCTTCAGCTAAGTCCTGCTCTAAATGTTTAAGCAAAATCGTTACATTTTTTTTATGATATTCTAAGATATCTACTTGTGGATTTACTACACAAGCTTTTGAATTTGGTATCATTGCAGCTGACATCAATGATGCAAATCCACCAGCAGAAGAACCATAAAAGAGTATATCATCATTTGATACATCTAATTTTTGAGCCAAACTTTTAACTATATCCACTATCTTTTCTAGTACAAATCTCTCTTTATCCCCCTGATACCAACCTATATAAGTATTATCTTGATTTTTCTGCATCAACTTATGTATAGTAGGATCCATTATCACCATAGATGAGTAAGGCATCTTCTCAAGCCAAGACCATCTTTGAAAAACAGGTGGTGGAGTTTTGACAACATCGACTGCACCATTATAAAAAATTACTAATTTATCTGAGTCTTTTTTAAAGTGTGTAACCATATCATAATCAAATTCATTTTGTTTAAAATTATACTGTACATATTTATCAAAAATTAACTCATTTATATCATCTTTTTGCATAAATCTAGAAGAGGGGATAGATGTTTTCTGGATAGATATAGGTTCACCTTGATAGTCTAAAAGTATCAAATTACACAAACTAAATGATATTTTTTCTTCATTTTCTATATTTTTAATTCTAACTGCTATTTTTATATACTTAGCAGATGTTTCTCTCTTTAAATCAAATTTGTTTTTACCATTCTGCAATAAAAAACTCTGTCCCTTAACTTTTTGCATATCATTGAACTGCAGAACAAACAAATCAAGTTGACAATTTTCCATTTCTCTAACATCAACTCTTATCTCTATATCATTATATGACTGAATATTATAGTTTTCTTTATTGTTACCAACCTGCTTGAGACTTCTATGCCCCGTAGAGATATATAAATGTTCTTTGATTAGTTTAGCACTATCAAGATACATACATTGACTATTAAAAAAAATCTCTTTGGAAATACTTAGTTTATCATAAAACCAATTATTTTTTTTGAATTTAATCAACTCTTGGATAGTTTTATCCATACAAAAAACCTCTCTAATCTTAGTATTATTTTTCAGTTATTAACGATATATATTGTTTAGATAATAATGTGGCAAGTACATTCCAATCTCTTTCTTTCACAACCCATTCTCTAGCTTGTTTCCCTATTTTTATTCTTATATCTTCATTAGTTATAAGATACTCTAACTTATCTGCCAAATCATCAACATTACTTTTTTCAAACAAAAATCCATTATTACCCTCATCTATAATTTCTGCTATGGCATTTACATTTGAACCCAATACTACTTTACCCATAGCCATAGCTTCAAATGGTTTCAAAGGAGATACCATTTCACTTACAGGAACAGCTTTTCTTGGCAATGGTGCGATATCAATGATAGAATAATAATTTTCAACTTCTTCATGTGGAATTCTACCAGTTATAATCACATTTTCTTCAACATTCAACTTCTTAACTAACTCTTTAATATATGAAAAATATCTACCATCTCCAACCAATAAAAATTTAAATTTATCAATACCCTTATTTTGAAGCTTTGCTATCGCTTCTATAAGTAAATCAATCCCTTCGTATTCCACTATAGAACCAATATAACCAATGATAACTTCATCACTACCTATACCTAGTCTTTCTATCAGACTATTATCCTTTTTTAAAGGAATAAAAGCTTTAGAATCAACCCCATTTGGTAATACAGAAATTTTATCAGCCTCTACACCTCTTTTTATCAATTCATCTTTTAGGGCATGAGTTATAGTTACAACCAAATCAGCATCTTTGGCTGCTTGTGTTTCTAATCTTTTTATCATATTAAAATGTTCACTATTTTCCCAATCTGGTTGCCTAGAAATCCTTGTTATCTCCCATAGTCCTCTAACTTCATATATACTTTTTATCCCTGCTTTTTTAGCTGCATAGTTTGAAGCTATAGCATTTACAAAGTTAGATGCACTGTGAATAATTCTGATATTATGTTTGAGTATATGTTCATACAATTTTTCTCCATATTTAGTTAAATATTCATCAAGTGGAATATAGTTTAACCAATCTGATTTGGATGTCAAATGATAATAATCTATACCATCTACCTGATGATATGTTTCATAATCATACTGTCTAAACTTTGCTAAATCATGTGGATATCCTAGTCTTGTTACACAATGTATATCTTGTAATTGTTTTACACCTTTTAAAAGTCCATGTCCCCTAGTAGAATATCCATTGGAATGATATGGCAAAGAGTTATTTAGCACATACAAAACTTTTTTTGAAGTTAAAGTATTTTTGATAGGTAAAATATCTTGACTATAAGCAAAACCATTATCCAACAACTTCAGATAAGACTGATAAAGTTTGATAATCTTATTATGTTTTTCATCTTTTATATTTAGGTTGCTTTTGGATAATGCTTGAGATATTTCTCCCATTTCAAAAAAAGCCCTTGCTACCCTAATAGGATATAGTTGTTTATCTTTTTTAATCACTCTTAAACCATATTTTACTGCTTCATCATACTGACCAAGTAAAAACAGATACTCAAAATATAGTTTATTTGTAACTATTCCTTTTAGTTTTTTTGGGCTATCTTTAAAATGCTCTTCTACTATGTTATTTATCTTAGCAGAAATATCCTCATCTAGTGAAATTGTTTTAAATATACATATAATATACCTATCAATTATACTTGTATCCTTATGTAATTCAAAATACTTTTTATAAAATATATAAGCATTATGATAGTCATGCAAAGCATATGCCCTCGCAGAGATAACTTTTAAGATAGATTTATCCTCTAACCTATCAAGTATAGACTTTCCCAATTGAACAGTTAATTCAAAATTATCTTTATTAATCTTTCTAATCCAATATATTTTTAAAACAAGTTCTAGATTTTTATCATATTTAGAGATATTATCTAAGTATAATATAGCTTTTTCTATAGAGACTGAAATATGTTCATCTAGTATATCTCTTAATTCTCTTACAGACAAGTCTGAAAAATCACTTTTTAAAAAATTTTCCTTATCAGCAATCCATCTTTCTCTAGTTTCAACAACTTTTTTAAACTTTTCATCAGCACCCAATACAATGGCTTTTCGTCCATATTGGATTGCCAATAAAGGTTTTGTTGATTTATAAAAGGTAAAAAATGATTTATAAAAATTTAATTTTAATTCTGGTCTATAACGGATAGCCTGTTTTATCCATTTCTCAACTTCTTCTATAGAACTTGTTTCAAATTTATTTCTTAAAACAGTTGTATTGTATAATTGCTTATACATCAATTTTTTTCTTTTTGATATATATACTTTCAACTCTTCAGAAGGCTGTATTGCATAAGCTTTTTCACCATAATGGATAGATAACTTTATATCATAAGATTTCAAACTAAAAAACAATACCCTATAGATTGTATATAAGTCTGTATTATTTCTTGAT
>JAADDU010000098.1 GCA_013153755.1 Campylobacterota bacterium
GATATTTGGTATATTTATTTTAGCTTTTAAAAGAATTTGACTAAATACTAAAAGGGAAAACATACTAGTGTATATAAAAAAGGTTGTTCCTTTTTCTATCATCCAGTAGTTGTTACTCCAAAGATAGCGTGTTCCAAGACCATCAAAAGAGAGTTGCCATAAAGCATAAGAGATAACAAACATCACATAAAGTGCATAAACTTTCTCTCTTGTATATAAGAAAGTTATAAGATTATATAAAATAAGTACAAATAGTATACCATAGTATAAGCCTGATAAAGTTTGATGAAGATGTGTGTTTTTTAAAAGAGCTTTAGCATTAATTATACGCATAGGAACAAACATAGAGCCAGATGTTTTTATTCTGACATAAAGTGTAAACACCTCAGTACTTGCATTTGGTAAATCAAATAAAAATATATCTTCATAAAGTTTTGATTTTGTATTTAGGTTTCCACTTTTCTTATGTAAAATCAACTGTTTATTTGCATTAAATACATATAAATCAACATAATTTAATAGAGGATTTTCTATACTAAAGAGCCATTTTTTATCTAACATGGATTTATCATAACTAAACTTTAATTTAAACCAATAGGTGGAAGATAAAAATCCAAAATTAGCTATAGTTTTATGATATGCTCTGAACTCTTTTTTTGTTATTTTATCTATAGATAATTTATCATTTTTATCTACATAGTAGCCTAAATGTGTACCTATATTATAAAAATTGTCATCATGTTTTATGTTTAAAATATCATTTGCAAACAAAAAAGAATTTAAAATCAAAAAAATGTATATATATCTCATAAATACCATTATAAACTTTTTAGCTCCAAAAGTACAGTATCTCGTCTTGTTGCTTCAAACTTTTTACATCCACTCTCAAAAGCTCCACTCTCCCCTATGATTATGCATCTGTGTTTTGCTCTTGTTATAGCTGTGTAGATTAGCTTTGTATTGTGCATAATATAGTGTGAAAATGTCATGGGCATAACTACTATGTCATACTCCATACCTTGCACTTTATGTATGGTTAGGGCATAAGAGAGCATGAGGTGAGTTTTTATCTCCTCATACTCATAAACCACCACTATATCTTCATTTGGATAAAATACGAACACTTGTTCATCTTCCTCTTTTATCTGAAAAAGTAAGCCACTCATACCGTTATATATCCGTCTTTGGTTTGAATCATCCCCATTTTTAAAACCATCACCACTCCATGAGGTCATATTTTCATTTTTGGTATGAACAACCTTATCCATAAGTCGAAACTCACTTCCACCTTTTTTTACACACTTTTTTGGGTTTGGGTTAAAATACTCTTGCAGTACTTTGTTTAAATTGTTTGAGCCAAGAGTTCCACCTTTCATAGGTGTTATAACTTGAAAATAGTTTAGGTACTCTTTTATGAGTTTGTTACTTAGTCTGTATCTTGCTTTTTCTATGGACTCTACAACTTTATGCACTATCTCTGTTACTATTTGAGTTGAATTTTGCTCCCTTAAATCGTGAAGTTCACTTTGGGAGAGTTGATTTTTAAGTGCATAGTAGTTTTGTATGGTTATATCTATAAACTCAAAATCATCATATTTGGCTCTATACTCGGGAACAATCCCTTTTCGTATATCGTTAGCTATGAGGGTTATCGCTTGTTCTTCGCTTTGTCTGTATATCTTTGTAAGTTTTACAATGGGTGCTAACTCAAGTGTTAAAACATCACTCAAAACATTTCCTGCACCTATGGGTGGAAGTTGTGCATCATCTCCAACTATGATAAGTATGGCATTTTTATCCACTTTTGCTATGAGTCTTGCAAAAAGGGAGGAGTTTATCATAGATGCTTCATCTATAAGAACAACACCAAACGGAAACTTGTCTCTATCTTCATACTTTACCAAAAGTGACTGAATAGTAGCACTCTCATACCCAGTTGTATCTGCAATCCTTTGAGATGCAATACCACTCAAAGCACAAGTGATTATCTCTTTTTTATCATACTTTGTATTTAAAAGCTCAAGTATGGTTTTACTTGTTGTACTTTTCCCTGTTCCTGCATAACCAACCAAAAAGAGTATAGATGCACCGTTGTTTATCTTTAAAACTGCTTCTTTTTGCTGAGTACCTAGTTTTAATTCTTTTGTAGATAAAAACTCATCCAAATCTTTTACAAAACCACCACTGTCCTTTTTGGCTCTTACTTTAAAATCATCATATAAAAATTTCTCTGCATCATAAAGTCTAGCTGGAGATACTCTGTTGTTTTTCATCACAACTATACTTTGCTCACTAACCCTCTCTATAAGTGCCACTTCATATAACTGATGCTTATCACTAAAATCCAAAAGCTCATCTAAGCCTGAAAAAAGCACATCTTTTGCTATACAACTGTTCCCCTGTTGTTCACAATAGTTTAGTAAAACATAATCCATAGCAGAACTTATACGATTCTCATCTTCACTTTTTACACCCATCTTTAGAGCAAGTTCATCTGCTCTTTTAAAACCTATAGAGTTTATGGAAGTGAGTATATAAGGGTTGTTTTTTATCTTAGTGCAAGGCTCATCAACATCCCTCATAGCAGATGCAATGGTTGTTAAAAGTGTAGCAGAGACATCATAAGGGGTTAAAAACTCCCCTAAACGACGCATAGAGTGAAATTTTTTCCATGAAGTTTGTATCTTTTTGAGTCTTTTTTCTTTTATACCACTAAACTCTAAAAGTCTTTCTATATCGTTGTCAAGAACATCAACAAGACCATCTTCCCCAAAATGCTCTATAAGTTCGGCAGACAGTTTTTTAGTAAAACCTTTTACAATTTTGTTTAAAAAGAAAAAAAGATGGTTTTGGTTTACTTTGATGGTGTCAAACTTAAAAGTTTTACCATACTTTTTATGCTCATCCCAGTACCCACCAAGTGTGATAGCAGAATCTTTTATGTGCTTTACCTCACTCTCAAGATAAACCCCACTAATCTTCTCACCAGTTTTTAAAACAGCGATAAAAAAACCTTCATCACCTTCAAAAAGGATTTTATCTATCTGACCTATAAGTGTTTGGGACAATTTTTTAGCCTGTTATTTATTTTATAAAATTAAAAATATGCTATAATTTCAGCAGTTGGGACAGATGGGAAGCTGTGAACTTCCCAAATGCTTTTAATACAACCTTAGTTCTAAAAGAACTAGGATTATAACAACTACGAGTACGAGTCGCATTGTTACTCCTTTGTGTTAAAGGCTGACCCTGTCCCACCTTCCACCTCACAATGCAAACATCAACTCATAATCGCCCAACTGAGATATTTTAGTAAATTTTTTTAGATGTAGCATAAAATATGACAAAATGCCATATTTTACTAACCTTTTACCCTTTTTAGTCTGTCTTCTTCTTGAGCTTTATAAAGTTCTGCACACCCTTTTGAGAGTTCACGGATTTTAAGGATATAGTTTTGTCTCTCTGTTTGGCTGATAGCTTTTCGTGCATCTAGTACATTAAAAGTGTTTGATGCCATCATACACAAATCATAAGCAGGAAGAGGAAGTCCAGCTTCAAGTGCTTTTTTACACTCATCACTTTTTGCACTAAACTCTGCAAAAAGCATCGCTGTATCTGCTACTTCAAAATTATACTTAGAAAACTCTATCTCACTCTCTTTGTGAACATCGCTATATAGTGTTTTGTTACCGTCTTTGTCTATGTTCCAAACTATATCAAAAACATTATCAACACCTTGAAGATACATCGCAAGTCTTTCTGTTCCGTAAGTTATCTCAACTGCTACAGGGTTACACTCT
>JAADDU010000081.1 GCA_013153755.1 Campylobacterota bacterium
TAATGATGAAGAGAAACTTTATTTTGTAGTTGAGAGTAAAGGAACTAGTTTAGGTTTAGATATAAGAATAAGTGAATCTTCAAAAATAGCTTGTGCTATAAGACACTTTGAAGAGATTTCAACTAAAATCACAGTAGTTCAAGAAAAAAACTTTGAAGGTTTTAGTGAGCATTTTTAAGATGCTTAGAATTTAGCAATATTTATCAAATAAAGGATTAAGTTGGAACTATATAATAAAAAAAATAAAAAAACTTTCATAAACGAGATGGGGAGTGAAGTGGTAGAGGGTTATACCTGCAAACCAAAAGATTTTGACCCAAACCGCCCCATAATGCACTACAAAGCACAACTTTTTTTATGTGATGATGAGAGATGCTCAAAAGCCTCAAAAAATGAAGACAAAGCCACATACCTAAGAGAGATGCTAAAAGAGATGGGCTTAAACAAAGGCAAAAACCGTATAAAAATAAGTCGAACAGGATGTTATGGAGCATGTAGATTTCGTCAGGTATGCCAAATCACAGAAAATACTCAAGCTAATGGAAATGCAAAAAACAATGCTCTTTGGCTTAAAAACACCCACAAATACAGTGATGAACAGTGGAGAGAACTCTTTAGTATGCTATCTAAAGATAAAATACTTTTAGATGAGCTAAGCAGTGAGTTTTTTATACCTATGAAGGTGTATGAGTAGTTTAAATGCAAAAAAAACTCCGCTCAGGCTACACCACAGGAACACACGCTACAGCAATTTTTATAGCCTCTTTGTATGAGTATTTTAACTCTCAGGTAAGTGAAGTTTTAGAAGTGACTTTGCCAAAACAAAAGATCGCACACATAGAAGTTAGTCGTGAGGGGGAGTTTTGTTACAGTAGTGTGAAAGGGGACAATGATGATATGGATGTCACAAAAGGGGCAAAAATATCTTGCATACTCTCCAAAAAACAACCACAAAACCTAAAAAAACAAACCCCATCACTCATACATATAAACAACACAAAGATTTATATCTATGCAGGGGATGGTGTTGGCGTTGTTACAAAAAAGGGGCTTAAAATTGAGCCAGATTATCCAGCGATAAATCCGACACCACTTGAGATGATGCAAGAAAATGCCAAAGTGTTGTTTGATGGTTTAGATGCAGAGGTTTTTTATGTTGTTTTTAGCATAAAAGATGGCAAACTCATAGCAAAAAACACAGCAAATGCAAAAGTTGGCGTTATGGGTGGCATAAGCATACTTGGAACTCGTGGGATTGTAAAACCTGTTTCTGCATCTGCTTATATAGAGAGTATAAAAGCAGAGATAAGTGTAGCTTCTGCGTTTGATGAGAATATTATAGTTTTTACCCTTGGAAACTCTGCACTAGACTTTGCAAAATCTATCTACGATGAAACAAATATAGTGGAGATAGGCAACTTTGTTTATGATGCTAGTGCTATACTCAAAAACTACCATTTTAAAAAGTTTGTATTTGTTACAAGTATAGCAAAGATGACAAAAGTGGCTCAAGGGTTTAAAAACACTCATAACAGATTTGGAGTTATAGATTTGGATGAGGTAAAAGGGTGGGTGTTTGATGCTTTTGGTATAAAGTTAGAGGGTGAGTTTGTTACACTTAAAGCTCTTTTAGAGAGTTTGGATGAGAAGTATCATAGAGAGTTTGTGGAGTTGATCTCTAAAAAGAGTAGGGTAGTTTGTTCTAAATGGTTAAAAGAGTTGGGTGTAGATATAGAGAGCATAGAGCTTGTAACACTCTCAAAAGATATAAAATATTAGTATATGCTATAATGTTTTTAAAAAATGCACTAAAGAGGATAGTTACTAAAAATGTATGATTTTTTAACATTTGAGAGTTTTCTTACTCCAAAAGTTTTAGTGGTTTTTTACTATATGGGAGTTTTTTTCCTTCCTGCTCTTTTATGGCACTACAAAGAAAATGTAAAATTCGTCTATGAGATATATAATTTTAAAAATAAAACAAAAGTTATGCTCTATATGTTTATCGTATTTGTTATGATGCAGATAGGTTGGAGGATGATGTTTGAGATGATGATAGCGTATTTTGATATGCACCATTATTTGCAAATCATCTCAACTCATAAATGATAGAGTTTTTTCAAAGGAAACGGTAATGGTAACTATAGTTGGTTCAGGGATGGGAGAGTATAACTTTAAAAATATTGACATAGATTTTAGCAAGTTTGATATGATATTTTGCGATAAAAACTACCAAACCGATCTGAAAAATGTAACAAAAGGCGGTTTTAGTGTCGTAAAAGAGAGCATCCTTGCAAACTTAGATAAAGATATACTCTACATCGTAAGTGGTTCACCCACATTTTTCTCAGGTGCTTTGCCCATCATAAATGTTTTAAAAAAGCAAAATATAGCGTTTAAAATTATAGACAACACCTCAAGTTTTAACTATATGCTCTCACATGAGGGGGTTAGTTTCATCAAAACTACTGTAGTTAGTTTGCATGGAAAGACTAAGCTTGATTTGGAGAGTTTTTTAACAAAAGAGTACACATTTGTTGTGTGTGATGAAGATACTCCAAAGAGACTCTTTGATGTGATGAAGTATCTAGATGCAGAGGATACAACTATAACTCTTGGGGAGAGATTTGGCTATGATGATGAGAGCTTTAGAGTTGTAACACTTGACGATATGCTTGAAACAGCTCCAAAAATGCCATATGTGCTACTCATAAAACGAAACTTTACCCCTTTGGAAAATATATCTAGTGAAGATAGTATAGAGCATGAAAACGGGATGATAACAAAAAGCTACAAACGACACATAAGTTTGCAAAACTTGGAACTACAGCCAAATATGCTTTTATGGGATGTGGGAGCTGGAAGCGGAAGTGTCAGTGTAGATGGTTATAAACGCTACAAGATAAGAAGTATCCTTTTTGAAAAGAACCAAAAACGCTCAAAGATGATAAGAAACTCACTTAAAAAACACAAGATACTAGATACAAAGCTTCGTGAGGGGGAAGCAAGTGAGCTTTATAAACAAGAGCAAAGTACACCTGAGCGAATCTTTGTCGGTGGTGGTGGAGATAAGGTTATAAGTGAGCTTGACTATCTGTATGAAAGACTAGCAGATGGTGGCATAATGGTAGCAAACTTTGTAACACTTCAACACCTCACAACTGCCATAAATATACTAAAAGAAGCAAATATAAAGTTTGATGTTAAAAGTGTTAGTTTAACAACTTACAAGATGAGCCTACTTATGCCAGAGCCTGAGAGGGTTATGCATCAGATAGTAATTAAAAAAGGAATAAAGGATGATTAGGGTTTTTGTTCTTTTGGCTTTGTCTGTTTTTATTTTACAAGGAGCTAGTTTTAACTGTAAAAAAGCAAGAACAAGCATAGAAAAGCATATTTGTAAAGATGCAAACCTCTCTGTTTTGGATGAGGAGTTGGCAAAGAGTTATAAAAAAGTACTCTCCTGGGCTTCGCAAAACAAGCTTTCAAAGTATGAGGGAAGTTCAATTTATCATTTTTTCAAACAAAAACAAAAAGAGTGGATAAAACAAAGAAACAGAACTTGTAAGAGATACAAAGAAAAAGAGCAAAAAGAGTGTTTGATGAGCTATTACACCTCCCGTATAGAAAAGCTTAAAGAGTTTGATGATGGTGCAATGGTCTATAGAAATTTTGGAAATCTTTTATACCTCTATACCCACCGCCCTTTTATCATCAAAAATTTTAAGCCTTATTTGGATGCAAAATCTTACAAAAAACTCTCTA
>JAADDU010000050.1 GCA_013153755.1 Campylobacterota bacterium
GAAAAATCTATAAAAGAGATAGAAGATACAAGAAGTTTAGTTGATTCATTTAAAGAGTATTTGGCAACTCCTATGGTTGATGAGAATGGTAAGTTGTCTGCTAATATTAAAAAGATTATCTTAACAATGAAAGAGAATGTTGACAAGCTAATCAATAGATTGTATTAAAATGTAATAAAGGTATAATAAAAAAGCTTTAGTGATTGATAATTTATGAATTTTTATTAATTATGGTAGTTTTTATATAAAAATTTGATGTATATATAATAGTAGTACAATATATATAAGCAGTTATTGGATAGAATAGGGCTAATTAATTCGTCACTTAAAGGAAAGAGTTATGAAAAAGGCACTAATCGTTTTATCTAGTACAATACTACTAAGTAGTACTGCTTTGGCTGGAGGTAAAGTAGTTTCAGAAGTTGTAACTCCAGTTGTCCCTGTGGTATCTAAACATGATACCAGTGGGCTATATATATCAGGTGCTATGTATTATAATAATGTATATGCAACTAAATATAGTTGGTTTAACAATACCCAAGATACACAAGATGAGATAGGTGGTTTGACTGCTATAGTTGGTTATAACTACAATGAATACTTGGCTTTTGAAGCTAGAGCATCTAAAAGTTTTTTTGCAGAAGATTATGCTGATGAGTATCATTTTAGTTTTTTTGTAAAACCTCAGTATAGGTTTAGAGATGAAGATAGTTATGAAGAGAACTATTTTACTATTTATGCTCTTTTAGGTTTTGGTTATGTTAATGTAGAGTTGACAGATGGTGATACTCCAGGTGCTAGTGAATCTATAGGTAATACACTTGTGGATAATTGGGAATTTCAGTATGGTATAGGTTTGAGTTATACTTTTGTAGATACAGATCATCCTGAAGATGATAGTGGAGATTGGAGTATATTTGTTGAATATACTATGTATATGGATGATGAGTCTATGTCTCCTACACGATTATATGATTATAATCCAAATACATATGACACTCTTAGTATGAATGGACTTAGTGTAGGTATTTCTTATCAGTTTTAAAACTACTTTTGAGCCTTTTGGCTCAAATACTTCAGATTAAATAATTTTTCCAAAAATTTTGTTAAGGATATAAATTGGGATTGGATATAAATACACAACAAAATGATGAAATCGATATTAAAGAGATATTTTGGATTATTAGTCGTTATAAATGGATGATAATATTTTTTACTATAATTTTTGGATTAGGAAGTGGATATTATGCATATTTTAAACCAAATATTTATAAAGCTACAGCTACAGTAGAAGTTGGTTTAAGTCAAAGAATATCTAGTGGTGATATATTGTCTATGGCTACAGATCCAGGAAGACTTAATCCTGATACAGAAAAAGCTATTATTACATCTAGGTTTTTAGCAAAAAAGGCATCAAAAGAAGTAGATAGAACTCATCATTACTATACAAAGATAAAACTTAAGCAGGTAGAACTATATAAAAACTCACCTTTTAGAGTAGGTATGAATAGTGGTTTTGGAATAAAATTTTATTTTTATCCTATAGATGAAAAACATTATAGATTAGTAGCTAAAGATAAGGATTGGAGTTTTGATAAAAAGTTAGAGTATGATAAAGAAATAAAAAATAAACATTTTCATATAAATATCACAAAAGTTTCTAAACCAGAAGCTAGTAAATATACTTTTATCATTGATAATCCTAATATAATCAATCCAGGTAACGTAGATGTGCAACAAACATCTAAGTATTCTAGAATTCTTGCTATATCATATGAAGATAATGTACCTTTAAGAGCCAAAGAGTATGTCAATGCTTTAGCAAAAGCATATATACAACAAAATATCGAAAAAAAGACAAAAGAAGCAAGTAAAAAACTTGAGTTTATAGATAATCAATTAAAATATATCACTCAAAATCTTAGAGCATCTGCTATCAAAATAGAAGATTTTAAGAAAAAAGCAAAAACAATTAATCTTAGTTCTAAAGCAGAAAGTATTATAAAAACGATTAGCCAAAAAGATGCTAAACTATCAGAAGTATCAATGAAAGAAGAGATACTTAATAATCTTTATAATAGTGTTAAAAAAGGTAAAAACCTAGAAAGTTTAGCTATTGTTGGATTGGGAGAAGGTGAAGCTTCTTTATCTGATATGGTTACAAAACTTCAAGATGCTATACTTAAAAAGAAGCTTTTACGAGAAGACTATACAGAGATGTACCCTGAAGTTAGAAAGTTAACTAAAACAATATATCAACTTAAAAAGATTATTATATCTACGATAAAAAATATGCAAAAAAGCATACAAGAACAAAAAGCTTTATTACAAAGAGAGATTGATAAACAACAGCTTCTTCTTGATAAACTACCAGCAGATGAGAGAATGTTTGGTCAACTGAAAAGAAAATTCGCAGTTAATGAAAAAATATACTCTTACCTTTTAGAAAAACGTTCTGAAACAGCTATTATAAAAGCTTCAACTGTTAGTAAAAATCGTATTATTGATGAAGCATTATCTCCTAAAAAGCCTATAAAACCAAAAAGAAAATTGATAGTTTTTATAGGTTTAATAATGGGATTTATTTTTGGTATACTTGTTGCATTTATTAGAAACTATCTTGATGATACTATAAAAAATGAAGACGATATATCTCATTTGACAAATGTACCTGTAGTTGGACTTATACCTCATATGAAAGAGAATGCAGATAAATTAAGTATCTTATCATCTCCAAAATCATCTGTAGCAGAATCTTTTAGAAATTTAAGAACAAATTTACAATTTATGGTAAGCTATAGAGGAGCACAAGTTATAGCTATAACTTCAACTATTAGTGGAGAAGGGAAAACAACATTAGCAGTAAATTTAAGTGCAGTTATGTCTATAGCTGATAAAAAAACTATTATTTTAAATCTTGATATGAGAAAACCAACTTTACATGAAAAGTTTGATATACCAAACAAAAAAGGTATGAGTTCACTTTTATCTGGTAATGCAACATTAACTGAAGTTATACAAAAAACAAAATATAAAAATATTGATGTCATTACCTCTGGACCAATACCTCCAAACCCAAGTGAATTGATACAGAGTCCATTAATGGAAAAGCTGATTTATAAGTTAAAAGAACATTATGATGTAGTTATCCTTGATACTCCACCAATAGGTCTTGTAACTGATGCTAGAACACTTATGCATTTAGCAGATACATCTTTATATGTAATTAGAGTTGAATATTCTAAAAAAGAATTTCTTAAAACAGTTAACTTTTTAGCTTCACTTGAAGAGATAAGAAGTTTAGGAATAATTTTAAATGATATACCATTAGGTAAAAAAGGTTATGGCTATGGTTATAGTTATGGTTATGGTTATGGTTATTATGAGGATGATACAAAATGATATTTTCTTTTTTTAAAAAGAAAAAAAGTGTAAAAAAAGACTTTTTAAAAGTAGATATACACTCTCATATTATACCAGCTATTGATGATGGGGCTAAAAATATTGATGAGAGTATAACTCTTTTAAAATCTTTAGAAAAGATAGGTTATAAAAAACTTATCACAACACCTCATATAATGTCTGATGCCTATACTAATAGTGCTCAAACTATATATGAAGGTTTGGAAAACTTAAAATATAAAATGAAAGAAAAAAATATCTCTATAGAGATAGAAGCAGCAGCTGAATATTATCTTGATGAAGGTTTTTATAAACA
>JAADDU010000031.1 GCA_013153755.1 Campylobacterota bacterium
AAAAAGATAAAGAGAAGTTTAGGTTTTGTGCCTCCTCATTTTAAACTTTTTGCAATATTAGATATAGATAGCTTAAGGAAGTTTATAGAGAATAATTTTTATTTTACTAAGCATAAAAAGATAGATGCAAAGCTTTTAATATATTTGCGACTTTATATTGCTAAAGTGGGAAATCAGGAGTATTGTATAAATTTTAATACTAAGATGTTGTTGGGGCAGGGTGTAAGTAAGATAGTAGTAAATAATATTGTTGATGAAATAGATAATCTACCAGTTACAAAAGAACAGCTAATGCTACTAAAAAAAGTTTTATATGCTATATATAATGCAAAATTATTTGGAGTAGATGATTTAAAAGAGCTTTATGAAGTAGGGTTTAACGATAAAGATTTTTATGATTTACTTAGTTATGGTGTTGATTTTATGGCAAAGAGTAAGATGATTGAAATATATTTGAGTCCTAAGGAGGAGTGAGAAACTCCTTAGTTTTAAAGGAAGTTTCTTAGTCTTGTTGTTGTCTCATATATGATGGTATATCTAAATAATTATCATCATATTCTCCACCAACAACTAATTTTGGGCGAAGAACAGCTTTTGGAACTGCTGGTGCTTCACTAACAAAATCATGATTATTTTTACTTTTTTCTTCAGTATTTAACTCTTTTTCAAAGCCAGTTGCAACTATAGTGATTTTTATATAATTTGGTTCTATGTTTTCATCTGTAGAAGTACCAAAGATAACCTCTGCATCTTCATGTGCACTCTCATGTACAACATTCATTGCATCTGAAATCTCTAAAAGTGGAAACTCTGGGTGCATCTTAAAGTGTACTAAAACACCCATAGCACCATTTATACTCATATTGTCAAGTAAAGGAGATTCTATCGCTACTTTTATAGCTTCATAAGCAGCATTTTCACCCTCAAATTCACCAACACCCATGAGTGCCATACCTTTGTGGCTCATAACAGTTTGTAAATCGGCAAAGTCAAGGTTTATGTCATTATCACCACTAGAAAGGATTACACCAGAAGTTCCACTAACAGCTTGTGCTAATACACTGTCTACGATTTTAAAACTTTCTTTCATCCCTAGTTTTCTATCTATGATTGATAGAAGTTTATCATTTGGTATAACAACAATAGAGTCACTCTCTTTTTTAAGTTCTTCAAGACCTTCTTCTGCAAGTTTAAGTCTTTTTCTTCCCTCAAATCCAAAAGGTTTAGTAACGATAGATATAGTTAATGCTCCAACTTCTTTAGCTATTTGAGCAACAACAGGAGCAGCACCAGTTCCCGTACCACCACCAAGTCCAGCAGAGATAAATACTATATCAGCACCTTCTAGTGCATTTCTGATATCATCATAGTTCTCTAGTGCAGAATCTTTACCTACTGATGGTTTCATACCAGCACCAAGACCTTTTGTAAGTTTTGTACCGATTTGAATTTTAGATGCATTTTCAGCTTCATGCAGAACTTGTGCATCTGTATTCACTATAATCATTTCAATTCCACTAACACCTTCTTTTACCATGTGGCCGATCATGTTTCCACCACCACCACCAACACCAACAGCAACTATCCTTGCTCCGTTTATATTACTTGCTTCTTCAACTAAAAATGGTTCCATTATCTCACTCCTTTAAAATAACTGGGTTGCCCAGTTCCAAAATTTACTTATACTTCCAGCTTCATCGCTCTTTTTCTCTTTTTTTGATGGTAGAGTAACCATTGTTTCTTTTTGCTCTTCTTCTATTGTAGGTGCTACAGGTATTTCAGGTTCTTGAGAGAAATCAACACTACTTTGTTCTATAGGTGTTTCATTCGCATGACGAACTCTCTTGTTTACATCTATCTCATAACGAGTATATGAACCTGCATTATACATAACTAAACCTATAACACTTGAAAATTCAGCACTCATTAGATTTTCAAAAAGACCATTCATCTCTATAGGTTTTGCTAAACGAACAGGTACAGAACCAAATGTAGCAACTGCAAGTTCTCTAATGCCTTCCATCTTTGAAAAGCCACCTGTTAGTACTATACCAGCTCCAAGTTGATCTTTTAAACCACTGTTTTCTATAAATTGTGCTAAAATCATAAGAGTTTCTTCAACTCTTGCATAAACAACATTATGAACAACTTCTAAAGATACTTCATGTGTTGTCTCTTCATCCCCAATTATAGGTAATTCTATAAGATCATTACTTGGTGTAAGAAGTGAACCATAGTTTAGTTTTACACTATCAGCAATATTTAGAGGTGTATGAAGTGCCATAGATAAATCACTTGTAACATGGTTAGAGCCAACACCTAAAAAGTCATTGTATCTTATAGAATTTCCTGAATGGATGATGATATTACTTGTATTTCCACCCATATCTATAACAGCTACGCCTAATTCTTTTTCATCTTCATTTAGTGTTGCTATAGAAGATGCATAACCATTTAAAACTATATTTTCAACCTCTACACCAGCTCCACGAACAGCTTTTTTAAGGTTGTTAAGGTTTGCTTTTTGTGTAGTTATAATATGAGTTTCAACTTCAAGTCTTGAAGCATTCATACCAAGTGGGTCTTCTATAAAGTCTTGATCATCAACTTTAAAGTTAAAAGGTAGAGCATGTAGTACATCATATTCATTAGGAATATTTGCATTATATAGAGATGTTTGCATAACTCTATCTATCTCTTTTAGACTAACTTCTTTATTTTGTATATTTACTATGCCATTTGAATTTAGACTTTTTGTGTATGTCCCAGATATGGAAACTATAGCACTTTTAACATCACTTCCAGATACTCTTTTAGCATCATTCAAAGCTTGTTTTATGGATTTGGAAGCTAACTCGATGTTAGTTATACTCCCTTTTTTTAATCCCTGTGCTTTTGCTACACCAGCCCCTGTAATAGCTACTGAATTATCATCAGCTACTTCGGCAATGATAGCGCAAATTTTTGTAGAACCAATATCTATGGCTAAAACAGTTTTACTCAACTTAGAGTCCTTCGATAAATATCTCTGTTTTGTACTTGTTTTGAAGAGTTTTAATTAAACCTTCATTAAACAAAGCACTTTTAATCTTAACAATCGGATTGTTTTCGTTAGTGTTAGTTTTACTAAGCAGTTTTTGTTCCACAATGTTATATAAAACGATTTTTCCACTATTTAAAGGTATAAAACTACTCTTTTTTTGTGAAGTAAATAACGAAATTAAAAATTCGTTAGCTTCTTGAGGTTTTAAATCAGTTAGTTTGATTGCATCTTGAGTTGTTATAAAATCTGTTGTTTGACCATCAAAGTTAGATAATGAATCTTTTGCTAGTTCAAGTAGTTTAGACTTTTTTTGCTCATCTATATAAGTTGGTAAAAGTTGTGCTTTTGCTTCTTGAAATGTTTTAACTCTAGATGGATTTATTTTAAGTAATTTAACTATGATGTATTCATCTTTTAGTATTATTGGTTTTATATATGAAGAGTTTTTAGATGCTTTAGATACTTTTTGTAAAAGTTCCTTAGAAAATGCGTTGTTAGATGCAGAGATGGTTTTTGTTTGTTTCTCTACTTTAGCTTCAAGTTTATTTTTTTTGTATGCGATGTATTTTCTAAGTGCTGCATCTTTTGTAGCTTTTGCATCTAGTTCTGATATAACAGAAGCTTTTGCACCTTCAAGTGGTAAA
>JAADDU010000066.1 GCA_013153755.1 Campylobacterota bacterium
CACCACCTTATAAACTCTGATGAAGCTTGTAATGGTTTTAATACCACTGCAAAATTAAATCCACCACTAGCATCTATATCTGATATGCTTTTACTCCAAGATGCACTAAAAAATAACCAGATAGATATGCTCACAACTCTGCACCAACCAAGCTCACCTGTAAACAAAGAGGTGGCTTTTTTTGATGCACAGTATGGTTGTGAAGCTCTAAGTGATGCTATAAGCCTTTACTACACTAAACTTGTAAAGAGTGGTATGATAACTATGTCTGAACTAGTTAGGCTTACATCTAAAAACCCCGCAAAAAGCATAGAGTTAGATGCAGGAAAAATAGAAGTAGGGCAGAGGGTAAGTGCATTTTTATTTAAAACAGATAAAACAAAAGTTATAGATAACAAACTCTCTTTGTACGATAAAGAGGAGCTTTTTGGCGAAGTTGTAAGGGTTTTTAGGTAGAAGTATGAGTAAATACAAACAGATAGTAGAGTATTTAGAACTTTTTTTGGATAATGAAGTTCGTAAAACTGGTATAAATAAAGTTGTAGTTGGTCTTAGTGGTGGGCTTGATTCTGCTGTAGTTGCAGTTTTAGCACAAAAGAGTTTTAAAGATGACTTGTTATGTGTAAAGATGCCATCACACTACTCCTCACAAAACTCACTTGATGATGCAGATGCACTATGTAGAGATTTTGGTATAAATGCTATCACTGCATCTATAGAGCCGATGTTAAGAGCTTATGAAGAGTTAAATCCAGATATGGATAACCTAAGAAAAGGGAATTTCTCCTCAAGAATGAGGATGTCAACACTTTTTGATATATCTGCAAAAGAAAATGCCTTAGTTTTAGGAACAAGTAACAAGAGTGAGCTAATGCTTGGTTATGGAACTCTTTATGGGGACTTGGCAAGTGCCATCAACCCTATAGGTGACTTGTATAAAAGTGAAGTTTTTGAGTTGGCAAGATATATGGGTGTTACAAAAAGCATCATAGATAAGCCACCATCTGCTGACTTATGGGATGGGCAGAGTGATGAAGCAGATTTGGGCTATACATATGCACAACTTGATGAAGCTATGAAACTTTATGTAGAAGATAGACTAAGTAGAGATGAGATAGTTGAAAAAGGGATAGATGCAAAGATGTTGGATATGATTATAAAAAGGATTTTTCGTAATCATTTTAAGAGAAAGATGCCAGTTATAGCAAAATTAACATCAAGAACACTAAACCATGACTTTAACTACCCAAGAGATATAACACTGTAATTTTAAAATTTTAATCTTGTGTCAATACTGAGTATAGTTATAATAAAATTTATAGTATAATGTAAATAATAGGAGTTGTAATGATTAAGATACCATTTAGCAAGTATGAAAGTCAAAGAGATGAGCACAATAATGTAGCAGATGTATTAGATGCAGAAGATTTGGAGCAGGTTTCAAAACTAGAAGATGAGTTTGCATCTTTTGTTGGTTCTGAGTATGCTCTTGCAACTTCACACGGTACTTCGGCACTGCATCTAGCTATGTTAGCACTTGATTTAAAGAGGGGAGATAAAGTAGTTTGTTGTGTAAATGCTTATCCAAACCTTCCAGAAGTGGTTCGTCATTTTGATGCTGAACCTGTTTTTATAGATATAGATCCTCAAACTTATAATATTAATCTTGACCTTCTAGAAGTATATTTAGAAGAAAATCAGTCAAAAAAATTAAAAGCAGTTATAGTTACTCACTTTGGTGGTCTTAGTGTTGACTTAGAAAGACTATATGCTATCGCAAAAATTTATGATGTTAAAATCGTAGAGGATGCTTGTGAAGCTCTTGGTGCAACTTACAAAGGGCAGAAGATAGGTTCTACAGGTGCAGACATAGTATGTTTTGATTTTTCACCACATCTAAAGAAAAATGTATGTAATGGTGGTATGCTAGTTTGTGATGATGAAGAGATTATGCAACGGGCTAGACTTCTTGCAAACCATGCTATCACTCGTGATGAAGATTCTTTAGAGTATATATATGATGTTATAGATATCGGTAATGATTACTCTATGAGTGAATTAGATGCAGGATATATAAGAGCACAACTAAAAAAACAAGATATAAATATAGCTAGACAAAAAGAGATAGCAAAAATGTATAGTGAACTTCTTGTAGATACTCCACATATAATTTTGCCAGATATGACTAACGAGGAGCATCCTTTTTCTTTGTATATCGTAAAAGTAGATAAAAATCGTGACTCTTTTGCATTAGAACTTAAAAAAGTTGGGGTTGAGTGTGGATTACACTATATACCACTGCATCTACTTACTTACTACAAGTCAAAATACTCTTTAAAACTTAATAACTTTCCTAAAGCTTTACAAAGTTATCAGCAGGTGTTGTCTTTACCTGTTTATGCAAGTATGAGTGATAAAGATGTGAAAATGGTTTGCGATAAGATTAAGCAAGTAGCAAAAACAAGAGTTTAAAACTTTGAAAAAGGGGTTGGTTTTTTGGATAGAAGATTATTTTTATAATCCTAACACACTACAAAAACTACTCTCTTTTTTACTTCTTCCCCTTAGTTGGTTATACTGTTTTGTTATGTATATCCGTTTTAAAATTACAAAACCCATAGATTTTGATATAGATATAGTTAGTGTTGGAAACTTAAATGTTGGTGGAAGTGGTAAAACACCACTTGTAACTGCTTTTGCATCTAAGTATGAAGATGTGGCTGTCATTTTACGTGGATATGGTCGCTCAAGCAAAGGTTTAGTGGTAGTAAAAGACAAAAATGGTATAAAATGTGATGTAGCTATGAGTGGTGATGAAGCTATGATATATGCACATAAACTCAAAAATGCCATAGTTATAGTTAGTGAAGATAGGCTAAAAGGGATACAAAAAGCTAAAGAGATGGGTGTAAAACTAATCTTTTTAGATGATGCTTACTCAAAACACAACATAAAAAAGCTAGATATCCTCATAGATGTAGAAACTGAAAATACAAGATGCCTACCTTCAGGAGCTTTTAGGGAAAGACTTTGGAATTCAAAAGATGTACTTATTTTAAAAGAGGAAATAGATTTTAAAAGGGTGGTTGAACTTAAAAATGCAACTCCAAAAATGTCACTAGTGACTGCTATAGCAAGACCTTCAAGACTAGATGAATATCTGCCTAAAGTTATTAGTAAAAACTATTTTGCAGATCATCATACATTTGTAAAAGAGGAACTTGAAGAGATTTTAAACAGAGATGGTTGTGATTCACTTTTAGTTACTTATAAAGATTTTGTAAAGGTAGAGAGCTTTGGTCTACCTTTATCTTTGTTGGATTTGGAAGTAGAGGTTAATATAGATTTAAAATTGTAATCTAAACTATAACATGCCCTACAAATTTACTCATATTGTCCATAATCTCGCCACCTTTTCTATAGCTAAGTGCACAAGCTTCATAGGCAAAAAAGACTCCAGCTTGATACTTAGCTCCAGATGAGTCTGTGTTAAACTCCACATACTCTTGATATACTTTTTTATAGTTATCATAAGGTCCATCTATAGACTCTTCTATATTGTTAGATGCACTAATGATTTTAGTATTTGCTCCCTCTCTACCAAACATAGTTTTTTCAACTTGTTTTACACCATCTAGTGGTTCAAATGATGTTTTTAACAAGTATGGAGAGTCTGGAAACA
>JAADDU010000125.1 GCA_013153755.1 Campylobacterota bacterium
ACTCTTTAGTAGTAGTATTTTTCTTTTTTGGCTATTATATCATAATTTTAAATTTAACTTACCTTGTTAAATTAATTATTTTTTTAAAAGAGAGACTTAAATGGATATAACATTAATTATAAAATCAGTTATGGGTTTGGTAGTTATTTTAGGTGTTTTGATGTTTTTACTTTTATATAAACCAAAAGACAAAAAAGTAAAAGTAACTAAAAAAATAGATAAAAAAGTAACTAAAAAAGTTCAACCAAATAATAAACTAGACTTAGAATCTTTAAGAGCTATCATAAAAAACAAAAATACTACTACTAAAGAGTTAGGTGATGCAGTAGATGCAGTGCTAAAAGACTATGGTGTTATAACCAAAAAGATGGGTATGAGACTACATCCAGATTATGACATATATAGAGAGATGCTTTTTATGGTATCTAAACATAAAAATGCAGATAAAAATATAATTTTAAAGTTTAACAAAGAGCTAGAAAGATTAAATCCTCAGTATAAAAGAGAGATAAATGATGCAATGAGCAGAGGTTTAAACGCTAGAGTTTAAGCCTTTAACTGCCTTTTGTTAAAACCAGATGTCCCACTTAAAGAAGTATCGTATCTAAACTCTTTTGCATAAGCTTTTAAATAGCTTGGGATTGCTCTACCTTTTAGTTTCATCATATCTTCAAGCATCGCTTTAGCTATAAGCATTGCATCTAACCCTTTTTCATCTTTTAAGTAGTTAAAAAGTAGTTCACCTAGTCTTTGTAGTGAGATTTTATATGTAGAATCTGTTTGTTTGTATATCCATCCACTAAAAGAGTAAAAATTATCAAACACTTTTGTAGAATCAGACCATAACAAAACAACACTTTTTGTAAAGTTACCACTGTTGTAAGTCAAATCCCAAAACCTTGCAAAGCGTTTCATAATCTGAATATCGTTAAAACTTAATTGGTTGTTTTTTAGGATATCATAGGGTGGTATATCACTATAAACCATACCATGTTTTATGTCATGTCTATCTATATATGTACCTGAGAGTTTTTTAAGTATCCCTATTTGTATCTCACAACTACTCAAAGATACAAGTGTGTCTAAGTTCTCACCAAAACTCTCTAAAGACTCCCCTGGAAGTCCAACTATAAGGTCAAGATGGATGTGAGCGTGTGTTTCCTGCTCTAAAAAACTTATATTTTGTTTTATCTTATCTAGTTTTAGATTTCTTGAGATGTTGTTTGCTATCTCAAGGTTAAGTGTTTGTATCCCTATCTCTAGTTGCAAAGCCCCAGCACTAAAGAGTTTGATTTTTTCTTTTAAAGAGTCTGGAAAATGGTCAGGAATAACTTCAAAGTGAGCAAAATATGGTGGCTCTTTTGCTAAAAAAAAGTCAAGTATTTTAGTTGCAGTTTTTATATTTATGTTAAAAGTTCTATCTACAAACTTAAAGTTTCTAGCACCCCTTTGCCATAGTATCTCAAACTCACAAAGCACTGCATCTAAATCAAATGCTCTAACTCTCTCATCCATAGAAGAGAGGCAAAACTCACAAGCAAAAGGGCATCCACGGGAGATTTCAACATAAAGGTATCTGTTTTTTATATCTGCATCTGTGTAGTACTTGTAAGGAAGTGTTATATCTTTTAGTAATGGCATCTGCATCTTTATAATCTTATCAGTAGGTTCTTTGTTTTCTTGAATCTCTTTACATAGTTTATAAAAAGCCAAATCTCCTTCCCCTTGGATGATAAAATCAGCCTCATCAAAGTTTACTCTAAAGGGTTGATGTGTAACTTCTGGACCACCTAAGATGATTTTAGTTTGTGGAGAGATTTTTTTAAGTAGATGCAGTAGTTGTTGCACTAATGAAGCGTTCCATATATATACACCGATGCCTATGATATCAGGCTCATCTATAAGTAGTTTTTCTGCAACACTTTGAAGAGCATCATTTATGCTAAATTCTAGTATCTTTGTATCTGCATGAAGCTCTTGCATATTTGCATAGATATATCTAAGACCTATAGAAGTATGAGTATATCTTGAGTTTAGAGTTGTTAAAAGTATTTTCATAAAAGAAGTTTAGCATAAATGATAAGAAAACAGACCTAGCTTAATAGTTGGAAGATACTAAGTCTGTTTATTAAAATTTTTAGGAGTTTATTTGTCTCTACTATGATAAAGGGGGAAACATAATCGAGATGCAAAATTATAATAATTATAAGTAAACACTAAGTAAATAGTGTCAAAAACTGACATTTTTTTATTTGCTATAATACTGCATCTAAAATTTAGGACAAAAATGCAACTACTCTTAGCCTCATTTTACTTTTTTTATTTTGCTATTATTGGGGTATATATAATTTTTATGCCTAAGATTTTATCTACCATAGGTTACTCTGCTAGTGATATAGGTATCATCTTTGCATCTGGTCCACTTGTAAGGTTCATACTACCTTTTGCTTTTACAAAGTACTTAAAACTCAACTCAAAAAGTTTTAAAATAGCTCTTGTTATTATGCTATTTAGTGTGGTAACTTTTTATATGTCTATAGATGATTTTTATAAACTTTTATGCTCAAACATAAGTTTTAATCTAGGGCTTAGTCTTATCTTACCTTACATAGAAGTTATATCGCTAGATACTATAGGAAAAGAGCGTTATGGGAAGATTAGACTTTTTGGCTCTATTGGTTTTATAGCAGTCGCTTTAGTTTTAGTTAACTTTTTAAGCGATGTTTATACGGCTCTAAATTATCTTGTGGTTTTATCTTTACTAACTAGTGTTGTAGCTTTTAGCATAGTTAAACTTTCTGATAAAACTACAAAAAAACATCAAGATATAAAAAACGATATAGATTTGCTTCGTGATTGGAAGCTTTGGCTTGGGCTTACTCTGATGCAAGTGAGTTTTGGTACATTTTATAACTTTTTTACCATATATGAAACTGATTATGGAATCTCGCTAGATATGACTGTTTATCTTTGGAGTTTTGGTGTCATTGCAGAGATATTTATGCTCTTTTTTCAAGGAAGATTACTTCGTAGAAATTTACTAAATATCCTACTCTTTACAACTTTTGCAGCAGTAGTTAGATGGTTTCTCATCTTTTTATATCCACAAAACCTATATGTACTTTTTTTCGCCCAAACTCTTCACGCTTTTAGTTTTGCACTTTTTCACTCTGCATCTATTAGTTACTTGTTTTATCTGTATAAACACAAACCTCTAGCGCAACAGTTTTTCTCAGGCATAACTTATGGTTTAGGTGGTTTTGTGGGGGCTTTATATGCTGGATTTATTTATGAAATGTTTCCAAGACAACTTTTCTTAAGTGCATCTATCATAGCACTTTTATCAACATTCTTTATATACTTATGGAGTAAAAAAGCAACCTAAAGATATAATTTTAGAAATTTTTTTAAGGATTATGTGATGAAATGGGAAAATTTAAGAAAAAGTACAAATGTTCAAGATTTAAGAAGTAAGAATTTTTCTAGGAGTATTGGAGGTGGTGGTAGCTTACGCTTTATCATCCCAATAGTTAGATTTCTTTTAGGAAGTAAAATAGGTCGTAAAGTACTTGGTGCTGGTGCAGTTGTTGGGGTAGTAGCCTATTTTATGGGGTTTAATCCACTTGCACTACTAAATACAACAGAGGCTCTAACACAAAGACAAACTACTCACAGAGTAAGTACAAATGATGATAAACAAGCTAAGTTTGTCTCAGCAGTTTTAGCTCAAACAGAAGATGTTTGGAGTAAAGTTTTTAGAGATAATGGCATGAGGTATAAAGAACCTAAGTTAGTTTTATTTCGTGGTGGTGTACAGAGTGGCTGTGGTCATGCAAGTAGTCAAACAGGACCTTTTTACTGCTCGGCAGATGAAAAAGTTTATCTTGATTTGGGCTTTTTTGATGAGTTAAAACATAATCTAAACTCACCAGGAGATTTTGCACAAGCTTATGTAATCGCCCATGAGATAGGGCATCATGTACAAGGTTTACTAGGAACACTAGATAAATCTCATAGAGCAAAAAGCACTGCATCTAAAAAAAGAGCAAATGCTATACAGGTAAAAGTTGAACTTCAAGCAGACTGTTACTCTGGTGTTTGGGCTCATTATTTGGGCAATATTTTAGAAGATGGAGATATACAAGAGGCTCTGCACGCAGCTAGTCAGATAGGGGATGATACACTTCAGAAAAAAGCTCAAGGTTATGTTGTTCCTGATGCTTTTACACATGGTAGCTCAAAAAGTAGAATGGCATGGTTTAAAAAAGGTTATGTTGGGGGAACTCTAAACTCTTGTAGGACAGGTATATAGTGTTTGATGATGAACTACACTCTTTAAAACTTAGTGATGATGGAACATATACAGCTTATTCAAAAGAGTATAATGAACATTATCACTCCACAAAAGATGGGGCGTTAAAAGAATCACTTACAAAACATGTTATCCCAGCTTTTAAACTAAAACAAAATAAAGATGAATTACATATCTTAGATATATGTTATGGTTTAGGTTTTAACACTCTCTCAACCCTATATCATCATAAACAAAATAACTTTTCTCAAAAACTCTACATTTATTCGCCAGAGTTAGATGCACAGCTTATAGCATCTCTTAAACATTTTCGTTACCCTAAAGAGTTTGAAGAGTTTAAAAAGATTATTTTAAAGCTTTCTTGTGATGGTATATATGAAGATGAAACTACATATATAGAACTTTTTATAGGGGATGCAAGGGAGTATATAAAAAGGTTTAAAGATAAGTTTGACATAGTTTACCAAGATGCTTTTTCACCATCTACAAATCCAGTTTTATGGACTTTAGAATACTTTAATGATATACAAAGCAGTATGAAATTAGATGCAATACTAACAACATACTCAACAGCACTAAAAACAAGACTAGCACTATATGAAAACGGTTTTAATGTGTACCTAAATAGTGGCGATGGCTATAGAAATGCAACCATTGCATCTAAACTAAAGTTAGAAGATTTAACCCTTGTGGATATGCTACATAAGATAGCTTGTAACCCAAATGTTAAGCCTTTGAGCGATAAAGAGAGAAAAAATGTCAACTAGCACAACCATAAAATGCCCAAATTGTAATGAAATCATAGATGTAAATGAGATACTTTATCATCAGTTAGAGAGTGAACTAAAACAAAAAAGCATAGCTAAAGAAAAAAAGTTAAAACAAGAGTATGAAGAAGCTTTTGAGAGTTTAAAAACTAAACAAGAACAGTTTGATGAGGAGCTAAAAAAAGCAATTCAAATCCAACTAAAAGTGCAAAAAGAAAAACTTCAAGAAAGCATAAAAAAAGAGCTACAAGCTCAACAAGATGAGTCTATAAAACTTCTAAAAAGAGAGCTTGATGAAAAATCAAACCAAGTAAAAGAACTCCATATTACTAAAATAGAGATAGAAAAACTAAAAAGACAAAAAGATGAGATAGAGTCAAAAGTAAAAGCCCAAGCAGAACTATCACTTACAAAAAGACTTCAAGAGGAAAAAGAGCTTATACAAAAAAAAGCAGATGAGCAAAATGAGCTAAAATTTAGACAAAAAGAGGAGCAGTTAAAACAGCTTCAAGAACAGCTTCAAATCGCTCAAAGAAAAGCAGAACAGAGTAGTATGCAACTTCAAGGCGAAGTCCAAGAGTTGGCTATAGAGGAGTACTTATCAGATAGATTCCCCTTTGATACCATAACAGAGATTAAAAAAGGTGCAAGAGGTGCTGACTGTATAGAGGTGGTACATACAAGAGAGCATCAAAACTGTGGAAAAATCTACTACGAGAGTAAAAGAACTAAAGATTTTCAAAAAAGCTGGATAGCAAAATTTAAAGCTGATATGATAGAAAAAGGTGTAGATGTTGGTGTGTTAGTAACTCAAGCATTACCACAAGAGCTAGATAGAATGGGGCTTGTTGATGGGGTTTGGATATGTACTTTTGAAGAGTTTAAAGGTCTTAGTGCAGTTTTAAGAGAAAGTATCATAAAAATCTATCATGCTAAAAAAACACAAGAAAATAAAACAGATAAGATGAGTTTGTTATATGATTATCTAACAAGTAATGAGTTTTCTATGCAGATAGAAGCTATAGTTGAGGGTTTTACAACTATGAAAAATGACTTAGAGAGTGAAAAAAGAGCTATGGCTAGAATCTGGAAACAAAGAGATAAACAGATAGATAAAGTACTAGATAATACTATCGGGATGTATGGTTCTATAAAAGGTATAGCTGGTAATGCTATAGGAAACGTGAAAGCTTTAGAGCTTCCTTATAGTGATGAATAATAAAGATATAAAATTAAAGCACATACATAAAAACAAAAACAGTTAAAATAAATTTTATAAAATATATGTTGCTTCTATGGTTGTTACTTAGTGTTAATTAATATAAGCTGAATTAAATTTATTAAAAGTTAATCTTTAGATTAGAAAAGTTAGAATTTTAACGCTAAACCATTTGCGAAAATGGGACAGAAAGCTACGAATCTTCTTTTATATGAAGATAGTCGGGTTGCAATAACAAAAGATGAATATTCTTTTAGTTGTGGCAACTAGATATCTATCTACGCCTAACAAAAAATCGTAATATTCATTTTTAGACTATTGGCTTTAGTGGTTTTATCTAGACTACTTTTTAAAATATATTGTGAAAAAAAGGAGAACACAATGAATATAAGAAAAAAAATCGGAGCTATTCTAATAGCACTTGCAATGGGTGTTACATCATCATCAGCATTTTCAATCCCTATCGGTGGTAATGAAAAAGAAGACCTTATAACTGTTTATGAGATTGAAGGTGCAGACACTATTGAAGATGGTGTTACAAAAATTTTGCAAAGTGTTAGTGAATATGGTGCTCAAGAATATCAAGAACAAGTAGAAGATGATGTTGAGCAACCATTTTTCTGGTTACTAAAACCATTAGACAAATCTGCAGATAATGCAGTAGATATATTTGCACCAGACTTCACAGAAAGTATTCACATGGGTGCTTGTTTTGAAAAATATTTTCATATTTATATGCAAGATGGTGATAGTGTAGAAGATGCTCAGAAAAAAGCAAAAGAAGCTATTCCTGATTGTTTAGAAAACAATGAATCTCCACTTGAAGGTCAATTTGCTAGTAAAGTTCGTCAAATGGTTCTTTGTCAACCTAAACATGGTCAATTACTTTTAGCAGAAGGAGATACTTTACACTTCGCTGCTGCAATGCCTTGTCATATATCTATATATGAAAAAGACGGTAAAATCTATGTTTCATGGAGAAATGTACATGAAATGGCAAAACAATCAGATCTTGGAGATGATGAAGTAGATTTAGCTGAAGAAATACAAGAAGCTATGGTTGAGATGTTAGGAGACCTATAATCTCATCTTTTTAAGATAACCTTTTTTATGGCAGTCATGACAAACTACTTGTTATGACTGCTAAAAATTCCTCCCCAAACTGTTCAAACTTTTTCTCCCCAACACCATTTACTTCAAGCATAGATGCTTTGTCGTAAGGTTTTTCATTTGCCAAATGTTTTAGAGTTTTATCATTAAAGATGATGTAAGCAGGAACACCCATATCTGATGCTAACTCTGCTCTTTTTGCTCTAAGTGCTTCAAAAAGTTCCTCATCATACTCAAAACTCTCAACCTGTTTGATTTTTTTCTCTTTAACAGAGATTTTTAGTCTTGAAGATTTTATATCTAGTGTTTTTTGAGATTTTAAAATCGATATGGCATCATTTGTGAGTTTTAAAACACTAAACTCTCCAAGTGTTAAAATCTTCATCTCCATTAAACGCTCTAAGATTACAAACCACTCTTTTTTGCTTAGATGCACTCCTATACCATAAACAGAGAGCTTATCTGCCCCGTTTGCTAAGATTTTTTGCTCTTTTGAGCCTCTAAGCACATCAACTATGTAGTTTTTTCCAAAACCTTGGTTGGTTTTGTAGATGGTACTTAGTATCATTTGAGCCTCTTTTGTTATGTCTTGACGCAAATCATCACTACTAACACAGTTATCACATCTATCAACACACTCATCTAAAGTATCATCAAAATACTCTGCTAGTTGTTTATGAAAACATATCTCACTCGTTGCAAACTTGTAGATACCATCTATCTTAGCTTCTAAATGTTGTTTATATTCTGCATCTGTTATATCTTTTAAAAACTGTTTTTGAAGTACCATATCCCCTGCATTAAAAAGTAGTAAAACCTCGCTATCTTCCCCATCTCTACCAGCTCGACCAATCTCTTGATAGTAGTTCTCTTGTGTTTTTGGCAGACTCATATGAACTACAAATCGTATATCGCTCTTATCTATCCCCATCCCAAAAGCGATGGTTGCTACCATGATGTTTATCTTGTCATTTACAAAGATTTTAAAGTTTTGCTCTCTGATGTGGTTTGGTAGTCCTGCATGGTAAGCTAGAGATTTATAGCCAGTTGAGTTTAGATGTGCACTTAAATCTTCAGCTTTTTTCCTACTACTTACATAGATAATCCCACTCTCATCTTTGTGTCTAAAAAGGAAGTTTTTAAGTTGTGCATAACCGTTAGAGAGTCGTCTCTCAGCAGATATGTAGATATTTTTGCGAAACACTTTACCTTTTAGCAGAAGTGGATTTTCTAGTTTTAGCTCTCTTAGTATATCATTAGTTACATGGTTGGTAGAAGTTGCTGTAAAAGCACATATGTTAGTTTGTGGAAAGTGAGATTTTAAGTTTCCCAAAGCTCTGTAATCATCCCTAAACTCATGCCCCCATTGACTTATACAGTGGGCTTCATCTATAACAAAAAAGTTTATATTTAGATTTTTTAAAAGATTTAGTGTCCACTCTGTGTTTAATCTCTCAGGGGAGAGATATAAAAATTTTAGTTCATTGTTATATAAAGCATCCACTATATCTTCTATCTCATCTCTACTTTGGGCAGAACTTATCATCTGGGCACTTATATTTTGAGCCCTTAGAGATGCAACTTGGTCTTGCATAAGTGCTATGAGAGGAGAGATAACAATACTTATGCCATCTTTCATGAGAGTTGGGAGTTGGTAAACCAAACTTTTACCACCACCAGTTGGAAGTATCATCAAAAGGTCTCTGCCACTTAGTATGGCATCTACACCTTCTTCTTGTAGTTCTCTGAAGCTGTTATGCCCAAAGTTGTCTTTTAGTATCTTGTGTTTCAATATCTAGCACTTATAGCATCTACTTCATCCCAACTAAGTGAGGGTTTTTGGTGGGCTATGATGTGTGATACATATCTTGCAAACATATCGGTCTCTACATTTACTTTTGAGCCTTTTTTATACCGTTTAAAAAGTGTCTCTTTCATAGTTATAGGGATGATAGTTAGCCTAAAACTATCTGCATCTACATCATTTACAGTTAGACTTACCCCATCTATAGTTATAGAGCCTTTTGGAACTATATAGGGGATGAACTTTTTATCTATAGTTATAAAAACATCATAAGAGTTTCCGTTGTTTTTTATCTCTTTTATAGTTCCTATCGCATCTATATGCCCTTGTACAATATGCCCCTCAAACCTATCCCCCATCATCATAGCTGGTTCTATATGCACTTCATCTTTGTAGTTCTCTAAAGCTAGATGTTTTTGTGATTCAGGCGATAACTCCACACTAAAACCATCATTTAAAACTTCCACAACACTAAGACAAGCCCCATTTATAGCTATGGAATCTCCAAGTTTTGGTTTGTGTTTTGATTTGATAGAGAGTTTAGAGCCTGAAAAGCTTTTTACCCTAGCCATCTCTCTTATGAGTCCTGTGAACATTTGGTTACACCCTTACTTATTTATATATGCAAATGATACTCAAAAATGATAAAAAAGTATTTAAAGATGGATATTTATACTAACTAAGTCTAATAAAGTACAAATTAATACTTAAGTATATATAATAACATATACTTAAATATGGAGAAAAATATGATAACATATGCAAAATCTGAGATGATAGGTATTACAGAACTTGGTAAATCTCTTGGTAGTTATCTTGATAAAGTGACATCAAATGTATTTACTAAGATAGTTATCATAAGAAGAAATAAGCCTGAAGCTGTGATAATCCCTATAGAAGAGTATGAGATGCTTCAAAGTGTTTATGACAGGCTTGAGCAAAAAGAGATAGAGACCCTTTTAGGTAGTATGAGTGAAGAGGATAAACAAGTTGTTAAAACAAAAACTATAAGTATAGATATATGAAAAAAGATATAAAACTTACATATCTAAAAAAGGCGATGAAGTTTCTTGATAAAAATACTTCAGTACTGAGTGAAGAACAAGTTGATGAACTTGTTATAAAATTTATCAAGAAAAAAATCTATAATATAGATACTAATGTTGATTATAAACAGATGAGTGGTTCTATCTCAAATATCTATAGGATTAGAAAAGCCAATATCAGGATTATTGTTAAACTTGAAAATAGCGTAGTTACTATTGAAGCAATTATAGCAGATATTGGTTTTCGTGGTGATATTTATAAGTGATTAAAAAACAATCTTCCCATCATCTTGAAGCCCTCTGATGATTTGTTTTGCTTTTTCATGCCCCTTATAAGCTGCTTTTCTACACAACTCTAGTGCTTTGTCTGCATCTTTTTCGCACCCTATACCTTGATCATAAAGTAGCCCTAAGTTATAAAGCCCTTGAGCTAAACCACCCTCAGCTGCACGGGAAAAACATATAAAAGTTCTTGCATCATCTTGAACTACACCATGACCCTCTTTATATAAAGCTCCAAGATTGTTAAATGATTCTAGGTGTCCCCTTTTTGCTCCCTCTTCATACCAAAAAGCAGCTTCACTGAAGTTTTGCTCACACCCTATACCTCTCTCCAACATAAGAGCTACTTCATACATAGCTGGTGGTACTTCTCTTATAGCTGCTTTTAGATGCAGTTCATAAGCCTTAAATTGATTTGATTCTAGTCCACAAAGACCGTGCATATTTAAAATGGCTAGATTAAAAAGTGCATAAGGTTGCTCTGCATCTGCTGCTTTTGTGTAAAATTCTACCGCTTTGGCTTCATCTTTTTGACACCCTTGAGCATTTTGGTACATAAATCCAAGTGAAGTCTGAGCATCACTATCTCCTGCATCTGCTAACTCTTTATATAATTCAAATGCTGTTGTGTAGTCTTGTTTGTTGTAAGCTTCGTGTGCTTTTTTTATCATTTTTTATCTTTTGTGTAATTTTTATTATGCAAATGATACCGTTATAGGATAAAAAACCATTTAAAGATAGATATTAGTAATCAAAAGAAGTTCAACAGGCAAAAATTAATTTAGATGCAGTAACTCTCTGACTATTTCTCTATCATCAAATGGAAGTTTCTTATCGTAGATGATTTGGTATGCTTCATCCCCTTTTCCAAGTATGACAACAACTTCATTTTCCTCTTGCTCATCTAACGCCATCTCTATGGCTTTTTTTCTATTTAGTTCAACACTAACCATGCTTTTATCTGTAATACCTTCTAAGATATCATTTACTATGGCTTGTGGATCTTCGTTTCGTGGATTATCACTTGTAATGTATACTTTTTTTGCTAAACTTACTGCAACTTTCCCCATTAGTGGTCTTTTGCTTTTATCTCTGTCTCCACCAGCTCCAAATACCACAAGAAGTTCTTTTTCTTTTAGTGCATTTAAAACTTGTTGCATACCATCTGGAGTATGAGCAAAATCAACTATAACATTTGGAAATTCACAAACTTGTTCCATTCTACCACTCACACCAGCAAAGTTATCTACAACCTCTACTATCGCATCTAAACCTTTATCTGTTAGTATATCAACCCCACCAATTGCAGCCATAAGGTTATAAAGATTAAAAAAACCATGTAATGATGATGTAAAAGGTACTATCTTAGAAAAATGTTGAATGATTCCACTAGATGCATCATTTAGTGAATATGCTATGAGTTTATAGGTTGCTGGGTTTTCTATGCCATAAGTAAAGGTATTTTTAATGTTAAAAGATGCTTTATCTTCATCTTTATTTATAAGTTTTTTACCTTCATCTGCAAAAAAACTATTTTTTATCGCTATATACTCGCCTATCGTTTTATGATAGTCTAGATGGTCTTGAGTTATGTTTGTAAGTATCTTTAACTCAAAGTTTATCCCCTCTATTCTATCTTGAGCAATAGCATGAGAACTAACTTCCATGATAAAAAACTCACATCCAGCTTCTACTGCTTGATAGATATGTTTATATGTGTTTAAAACACTTGGTGTTGTTAAAGATTTTCCTTCTACAACTTCATCATTCATAAAAAAGCCACGAGTTCCTTGCATAGCAGTTTTATAGCCCAAATCAAGTAAAAAAGAGTACATAGCACTAGCAGTAGTTGTTTTACCATTTGTTCCAGTTATACCAATAACTTTTATCTTATCTATACCAAAAAGTTTTGCTACATCTTTTATGCTTATTATGGAGTGTGCATCTCTATCTTTTGCATCTTGAAGGTATTTACTGTTTTGAGTAGTAGATACAAAAGCCGTATTTTTATCACATTCTGATGAGTTTTCTGTTATATATCTATAACTTTGGTTTGGTAGTTCAATTTTCAACTTGTTTACTCTTTGCTAATTTTTTTAGTAATTTTCTAAGTAGTTTATCGCTAGGGTAGATACTTAGTGCATTTTCTAAATATGTAAGTGCCATCTCTGCATAATCATGTTCTATAAGATTTTCTAAAAAGTCTGTGAAGTCCTCTTTTTTAGTTATGATTACACGAGTAGAAAACATAATATTTTCAAAAGTTTCTTTAAAACTTTCACCATCTTCAATAATTTGCTTAAAATCATCATACAAGATACCATCTTCAAACTCTAGTCTATCTCGAAGAGGTTCTGCAAATATTTCACTAATCTTCTCTATAGTTCCATCCATAGTTTGAAGTATATCACTCATAATTACATCTGCTTGTTCTGTATCTTCACTCTTTAGTATCTCATAGTAATCAAAAAGTGCCTCTGCTCCACTTTCTCCACTTAAAGCCATCTCAGATAAAATAACACCATTATAGGCTTCCTTTGAACTAGGATAATCTTGGAGAACAATGGCAAATTTTTCTAATGCTTTTTGAAAGTCAGATTTACTAAAACTCTCTTTTGCTTGAGAGAGTGTTTTATATTTACTTATACCATTCATTTTTATCACTCTTTAAAGACCATCTATATCGTGTTCCATACCAACTGGTACATTTACAACTGTAAGCTCAGGATGGATATCCATTTTTATCTGTCTTTCCACACCATACTTCAGAGTGTTACCACTACTTGCACACCCTATACATGCCCCTTTTAGCTGAACATATACACTACCATTTTTAACAGTTATAAACTCTATATCTCCACCATCTAATGCTAATGATGGGCGAATCTTATCTATGGAAGCTTTTACGGGAGCTATAAGCTCTTCATCAGAAAATGGAATCATCTAAATTTCCTTTAAATATTTGTTAATCATAAAATATGACATTATCGCTTAACATGTCATAAAAGTTTTACTTTAAAGCTAAAATTTCATACACATAGCTAGGTTTTCTCATCCCAACTACTATGAAATCTATGCTTTTAGTATCTAAAAGAAACTTTATAGCATACTCTTGTATAGATAAGATACTTTCGTTAAAAAATGGCTTCAAACTCTCTTTTGTTTTATTGGTGCATTCAAAGAGTACCATTTTTCTATAATCAGTGAAAAAATTATCTATATAAGTTAGCATATTCTCTTTTGTTTTATCATCAAAAATATCCAATGTACTTTTAATATGTGGCAAAATTTGGGTATAAAAAAACGAGTCATAGTCTCCTATCCAGCCAAATTTATGTTTTGATACATCGAGTTCCTGAATTAAATTATACAACACTCTTAGTTCATCATTATCACAAAGTTCTAGTAGCTCATTTAGATTATGATAGTATTCAAAAGGTTCATCATATTCAGCAAGTCTATACATTTTAGAATCAAATTGTGCATTTAATGCTCTGTTTGACAAAACTCTAAGAGAGCGTTCTTTCGCCCATTTAGCACACTTTAAACCTTCCACTTCAAGTATATTTATAGGAAGTTCTATAGTTGTTAGATTATAATTCTCATTTCCAGCTTCTTGAGACGCTCTATCTGCGATACTTATCAAATCTTCATAAGGTAAAAAGTATTCGCTAGATACTTTTTGAGCAAAACTATCACTTGAAATTCCATAGGACAAGATTTTTTTCTCTTTTACTGCCAACTCAAGAGCTAAAAAAGCATCATATATCTTTTCATACACTGCATCTAGGCGTTCATCTTTAGATATATTTTTATCTACTGCATCTACTAAAAATTCTTCTATATTTTCAACCATATAACAATCTATATAGTCTGTTTTTAGTCTTTTTAAAGAGAGTTCTAAACATTGAGTTAAATCTTGAGATGCTTTATATTTACTTAGTATCTCTATCTCTTTTCTATCTTGAGAAATCTCTTGAAGTGCTATGCCTATAGCTTTTTCAGCTCCACCATCCATATAGTTATGAGATGTATCTATCATCTTAATACCAGATGCCATAGCATCTTTTAATGCTTGTATATGTTGAGGGTTTAAATCACTTATTCTATAAGTTCCAAATGCGAAATTACTCATCTTGTAGTAACCTTATTTTAAAGTATATATGTTAATTGAGAAATTATGAAAGATATTAAGCCAATATTCTCAAAAACTGAGAATATCGCTTAATTAAGATACTAAACTATACTAGTTCAATAAATGCCATAGTAGTAGCGTCACCACGGCGAATACGAGTTCTTGTAATTCTAGTATATCCACCAGCACGCTCAACATAAGTTGGTGCTATTTCATTTACTAGTTTTTTAGTTGCTTCTTTACTTTGAAGCGCAGCAAATACTGTTCTGTGAGCATTAGAATCATTTTTAGTAGCAACTGTAATCAGTTTTTCTACATATGAACGAAGTTCTTTAGCTTTTATAGCAGTAGTTTCAATTTTCCCATGTTCTATTAACGAAATACTAAGATTCTTTAAAAGAGCAGCTCTATGTGCACTTGTACGACCTAGTTTACGGTATCCATGACGATGTCTCATTTATACTTCCTATTGTTGTTAAGCCTGTGCGGCTTCTATTTTCTTTTTTAACGCACTAACTACATCATCAGCAAGATCAGCACCAACGGCAAAACCAAACTCTTGTAGTTTTTCTACGATTTCATCATACGATTTTTTACCAAGGTTTTTAACATTTTTAAGATCATTATTGCTCATCAATGCTATTTCACCTATAAGTTTAATGCTTGATCTATCAAGACAGTTAAAACTTCTTGCACTTAGACCTAAACTATCTATATGAGTTACTAATTTTTTAAGATCAGGATTTTCTTCAACACGCTCTATAGTTGTTGCAGCTTTTATACTAATCTCTGAATTAAATACAGCTAGTTGAGCATACATAACTTCAAGTGAGTTTTTAAACGCATCTAATGGTGTAATTTGACCATCAGTTCTAATGTTTAATATAACTCTTTCAAAGTTAGGATTGTCCTCTACTAGAACATTTTCAATCTTATAAGTTGCACTACGAACAGGAGTGAAATAAGCATCTAATGCTATATAACCATCTTCTAGTTCATCGTGAGTGTCTTCACTAGCCACATAACCTATGCCTTGTGCAATTTTTATCACAAAGTTTAAATTAGAATCTTCATTTAAAGTTGCTAATGGAGCATCTGGTGTAACCACCTCAACTTCATCATTATTTAAATCTTTTCCTGTAATAGTACAAGGACCAGTAAAACTATAATTTACCTCTGCTTCAGTAGCTTCATCTTTAAGCTTAAAGCGAATCTCTTTAAGATTTAAAATAAAGTCTGAAATATCTTCAAGCATACCACGCACAGAGTCAAACTCATGCTTAGCACCCTCTATTTTTATAGCTATTGGAGCATAACCAACTGAGCTACTTAACAAAAAACGGCGAAGAGGATGAGCTAAAGAGATAGCATACCCTGTTTCAAAAGGATATGCCATAATATTTGCTTCATTCTCACTAATTTGTTCTACCTCAAACTCTTGTGGAGCAAGTGGAGTAGTTTTAATTTTCTTCATTTTTACGCCTTTTTAATTAGTTACTATTTAGAGTAAAGCTCAACGATTAAACGCTCTTCAACAGGGATAACAACTTCTTCACGCTCTGGTAAACGAGTAAAGATACCAAAAACTTTTTCAGCATCAATATCTACCCATGGAGCTAAACCAGTTTGGTTTGTAAGCTCTATAGCACGAACAACTTGAACATTTTTCTTGCTTGATTCACGAACTTCTATCTTTTGACCCGGTTTAACACGGTAAGAAGGGATATCAAGTTTTTTACCATCTACAAGAATATGACCATGTGTTGTAAGTTGACGAGCAAATC
>JAADDU010000192.1 GCA_013153755.1 Campylobacterota bacterium
TTTATATATAGCTTCTTTTGCCAAAATAACTTTTTTTAAACTATTTTGTTCAACACTAAAAACCCTAATACCTATCGCTTTTTTTTGAAGAGGTAACATCCCTGAAAAATATATAAATTTATCTTTATATGTAAAAAAAAGATCTTTTGTTGGGTTTAAATAGGTTGCATAATTACGAATATTACTAGAAAATTCATTTGCTCTAGAAAAACTAGAGGTAGAGTGCAAAAGGATAAATAACATAATAATAAAACTAGAGATAACAACAAAAGGTTTTAATATGTCTATTCTAGAATAACCAAGAGAATAAAAAGAGACAAGCACATTAGAGCGAATAAAAAGTACCTTTGTAGATATCATCGCAAAAATAAGAGCTAATGGTAAAAGCATATCTATCGCATAAAATGCCTTATATACAAGATATATAACTAATAAGTTTGCCGAAAACTCTTTAGGGAAACTGTGATCCATATAATCAAAACCAACAACAAACCCCACAAGAGCTGTCAAAATAATCAAAAAATATTTTAAGTAATGAAAAGATATATATTTAAATGCTAACATAATGCTATTTTAGCTGAAATTTTTTAATTGTATATTTAGAACTAACATCTTCTAAAGAATTTTCCAGCAAATATTCTATAGCATCACAAGCATGAGAGATAAAATCACTTAGATGCAATGCTTCTTCTTTTGTAAAATCACCTAACACATAAGAAGCCACTTCCCCTTTATGTTCTGGTTTCCCAATACCCAATCTAACTCGTATATATTCACGAGTTATCTTTTCATCTGTAGATTTAAGACCATTATGTCCACCATGTCCACCACCCTTTTTAAATCTCAAAGTTCCAAAAGGTAAATCTAAATCATCATGTATTACAACAACATCATCTATCTTATAAAAATTTTTAACTTTTACAATAGCATTTCCAGATAAGTTCATATAAGTTGATGGTTTTAATAAAAAATGATTTTGAAATTTAAAAAGATCACCTTCAAAAGATGATTTTGAGAGTTTTTGTGCGTTTTTTCTGTATATAAGTGTATCTATAACCATAAAGCCTATATTATGGCGATTATGGGCATAAGTCGCCCCAGGATTACCTAGACCGACTATAAGCATAATTATTTAGCTTTTATAATACTTATAAGTGCTACGCGATCTGAATCCATGATTTGTAAATCTGGCATATCTGGTAAATCACGAACAAGTTTAGAATCACCAACATCCATCTCTGTTACATCGATTTCGATTGTATTTGGAAGATTCTCAGGAGTACATTTAACTGTTAAACGAGGTTTAGCCATATGTACTAGACCTTTATTTTTAAGACCTTTTGCTTCACCAATTGCTACAACTGGAATATTAAATTTTGTCTTAACACCTGGTTGAGCAACCATTAAATCAACATGTAAAAGGTTACCTGTTACTGCATGAGATTCATAAGATTGAACAACTACATTCATCTCGTTACCAGCTATTTTAACTGGGAATGCTAAATTCTCTTTATTGCGAACAGTACGGATATATTCATTCATTTTGAATGCAGCATTGATATTTTCAAGCCCTTTTCCATAAATATTTGCGATTAGATAACCATCACGGCGAAGAGCTTTTGTGCCCTTTTTACCAATACTCTCTCTAACTATACCTTCTAACATATTAGAATCCTTAATAAAAAATGTTCGCAATGATACACAATAAACCTTTAAAATCTACTTTAAATCAAATACATCTTCAGCTTTATCTATCATTGTGTCACCTTCAGTCGAACTAGATGACTGTTTTAGTTTTTCACTAGCATTTAAGCCACTAATTTTAAGTTCTAAATCAGATGCACTAGTTGCATAATCTTTAGCATTCTCTTTTGTAATAAGTCCTTCATTAAATAAATCTAAAATATGCTGATCAAAACTTTGTGATTTATAATGTTCTCGACCATTTTCAATAGCATCTCGTATCTCATAATCACGATTTTCCATAATAAGTTTTTCAATAGTCGGTGTACGGACTAAAATTTCCATCGCTGCTTTTCTCCCACCATCTTTAGCAGGGACAAGTCTTTGAGAAATAATTCCCTGGATAACACCAGCAAGTGACATCCTTACACGATTTTGTTCCTCAGTTGGAAATGTTGCAATAATACGGTTAATAGTTTCTTTAGCATCTATGGTATGTAGAGTTGAAAAAACTAAATGTCCTGTATCTGCTGCATGAAGTGCAAGATTTATAGTCTCTCTATCACGCATTTCTCCAACTAAAATAATATCTGGATCTTCACGCAAAGATGCACGAAGTGCTGTACCAAAGGAAAGGGCATCTTGTCCAACAGAACGCTGATTAATGATACAACCTCTATCTTTATGAACAAATTCTATAGGATCTTCTATAGTTATAATATGTTTTCTTTTTGTTAGATTTATCTCATTTATAAGTGCTGCTAAAGTTGTTGATTTACCACTACCAGTTACACCAGTAACTAAGATAAGTCCCCTCTCTTTTTTAGTAAAATCATTTAAAACTTGGGGAAATTTCAACTCACCTATAGTTGGAACTTTTACAGGAATAGAACGAAAAACAGCTGAAACTCCATCCATCTGAAAAAATATATTTACACGAAAACGGCTTCTTTCATCAAAAGGATAAACCAAATCTATCTCTTTATTTTCAATCAACTCTCCAAATCTACCTTTTAATAACTCTTTAGCAAAAGTTAAAGCATCTTCTTTAGATAAAACATCACCAGCAAACTGAACTATATTTCCATTGATTCTAGCACGAACAACAGAGTTTGCTTTAACATGAAGATCACTACCTCCAAGATCTATCATCTTTTTAAGATATGCTCTTATTTTATTTAACTGTACAAAGGTTAATTTACTTACATCTACTTCATTATTCATAACGACTCCAATATATTACTAAATGCATCTTCAAAAGCTTTAAGACCATCTTCTATTTGTTTATCTAAAATTGTTTCAAAATCAATACCAATATCTCTAAGCTTCAAAAAATGTACATCTATTGTATTTTGAGAAATAGGTAAGGCCTTTTCTTTAACACCATATTTATCAAATGCTTTTATGGTATCAATAGGAGCAGTATTTACACTATTATAAGCGATGAGTTTATCTACATAATAATATGGCACTAAAGAATCATCTTTTACTCCTGTGCTTGCGAATAAAACTCTACAACCTTTAATATCCATCTTTTGTATAGTTGCATATATATCTGCACTATTATAGATACCAGATACTGCCACTTCAATATTCGAGTCCTTTAGTACTGCATCTAATGCTCTGTCTATTCTACTAACAAAAACACTTATAACACTATCTACTTCTTGACCAAATCTAGACACCCCTCTTTGAAATGCATTTGCACATTCTATGGCTTGTTGCTTTTTAAAGATGAGAGTTGCATTCACTGGTATTCCAGAAGAAATAAGCTCTTCCATCGCAATATATCCTGCATTTGTAGCTGGAATTTTTATCATAACATTTGGATATCCAATATCATGAAAAAGTCTTTTACCCTCTTTTATAGTTGCTTCTGCATCTTGAGATAAAAATGGATCAACTTCTATGCTTACAAAACCATCATTATTTACATCATATAAAGGTTTCAGTATAGAAGCGGCTTTTTT
>JAADDU010000025.1 GCA_013153755.1 Campylobacterota bacterium
GTTTAAAAAGTCTAGTAAATATCTTGAATTTATAGCTATGATAAAAGGTTCAGTGAAACCTGTATTATAACTTATCTCTGTTTTTGCTTCAATATTATCATCACTTAAAGATTCAAAAGTTATTAAATCATTTAAAAAAGTTATTTTTACATCTGAAGATATTGTTGTTATTTGTTTTATAGAGTCGATCATTATAGCTTTTGGTAAAGTTAAATTATGTGTTATTTCTTTTGGAATTATTCTTGAATATTCTGGAAATTTACCATTTATAAGTTTTGTAAAAAAAGTATATTGTTGCGAATGAATTATAAGATTTGTATCATCATAATATAACTCAATATCATCAAAGAAAAGTTTTTGAATTTCTACTATAGCTTTTCTTGGAATAATTAAAGATAATTCATTTGTAGTTTGATTTGGTATATTTACAACAGCTAATCTTCTAGTATCAGTAGATGCAAAGTTTATACTATCTTGTTTTATATCTATAAGTGCACCATTGAGTTCAAATTTAGGGTTATTTGTGTCTATTGCTGGTGTTATTTTTTTAAGAGATTCTATAAGTGTATGGGATTCTATAGAAATAGGTGTTTTGTTTTCATAAGTTGGAAATTCTGGAAATTCATTATGAGAAAAAGTTGGTAATTTAAAATTTGAATGTGATTGAGAAATATATAACATTTCGTTTTTTACTTCTAAATTTACATCACCATCTTTTAGAATTTTAATAATATCAAGAAATTTTTTACCATTTGCAGTTATTTTACCATCTGATTCTATATTTAATTGATCAGTAGATACCTTAAAACCTATTTCATAATCTGTAGCTTGTATGGTTAAGACAGAGTTAGTAACATTTAAAAATATATGTGATGTTATTTGAGAAGTATCTTTTTTTTCTAAAAATGGTTGAGCATAAACCAAGATATTTTCTAATTTTGACTTTGAAATAGTTATCTTCATAATAATCCCTATAATTATATAATATTTTAGTATGTAGTAGTAGGTGGATGTGAATTTGTGAAAAACACATCTTAAACCCTATTTTAAGACTCATTTAGATGTGATGAAACATACTAACTTTATTCACATCTATTCACTTTTATGATTATATCTTTTTTTTAAATATTTTTATATAGTTTTATGAGGTGGATGTGATTTTGTTTGTTAATTCTTCTATTTTTACTTTAAAATCTTCATCATTTTGCATAAGTTCATTAATTTTTTTAAGTGTATGACTTATAGCTGTATGGTCCTTCATGCCAAAATATATTGCAAGTTGGGGCATAGTATTTTGAGTAAGTTCACGACATAAATATATGGCAATTCTTCTAGCATATACTATATTTTTACTTCTACCTTTTGAGCGAATCTCTGTTGGTTTTATATTTAGATCTTTTGCAACACTTTTTGTAATGGTATCTAGTGTTAAATTTGCTTTGTTTTCTTGGATTTGGTCTTTTAGTACATTTTTTGTAAATTTTAAGTCTATATCTATGTGCATCAGTTGTGAATAAGCATGAAGTTTAGAGAGTATCCCTTCTATTTCACGAACATTACTTTCTATTACTGTTGCTATATAGTTTATGATATCATCAGTTAGTACAACTTTGTTGATTTCACATTTTTTCTTAATAATGGCTATTTTAGTTTCAAGTTCTGGTGGCTGTATATCTGCTACAAGTCCCCACTCAAATCTACTTTGAAGTCTAGCTTCAAGACCACCTATCTTTTTAGGGTGTTTATCTGCTGTGAGTATTATCTGCTTTCCAGCACCTTTTAGTGCTTCAAAAGTATGAAAAAATTCCTCTTGAATACCCTCTTTTGAACTAAGAAATTGTATGTCATCTATGAGAAGTACATCACATTTACGATATTTTTCTTGAAAAGATGGCATAGTTTTGTTTCTTACATGACGAATAAAGTCATTTAAAAATTGTTCAACAGTTGTATATATAACATTTTTGCCTTGATTTTGAAAAACATTTCCAGCTGCTTGCATAAGGTGTGTTTTACCAAGTCCAACACCACCATATATGAAAAGTGGGTTATAAACTTTACCAGCTGATTCACTTACGCTTTTTACTGCTGCATAAGCAAACTGATTACTTCCACCAACCATAAAGTTATCAAAAGTATGTGATGGATTTAGTAGTGAGTGATGTGATTTTTTTTCAATTTTTTGTTTTTTTGTTCTTCTATCTACAGTATTTTTAAGAGTTATTTTTACTATTGCTTTAGAACCACTTTTTACTTCAAAAAGGTGAGCTATTTTGTCACTATATTTGCTTTTTATCCAATTAACAACGAGTGTATTAGGTGCATAAAATATGGCTATATCAGATGTAGATTTTTTAGTATCATATACAAGTTGCTTTATATATCTGTTGTACTGAACTTCTGTTATCTCTTCTTTTAGTAATTGTAAAACTTCTTGACCTATATTCACATAAAACCTTTTAGTTTATATTTTATATGTGAATAGTACAATTTTTTTACATAAAAAGGAGTTAATTAGTATTTAGCGACTCTATCTTTACCATTCATTTTTGCATAATACATGGTTTTATCACATTTATCTGTTATAGATTTTAGTGTTTCATCTTTTTTACACTTTGCAATACTAAAACTAGCAGTTAAGCTTCCTATATCTTCAAAATGAGTCTTTTTTATTATCTGTCTTAAGGCCTCTATATTTGAGTGTGCATTTGTTAAATCATCACCTGGTATAAGCACTATAAACCTATCACCATGCCATCTTCCAAAGATATCTATTTTTCTTAGATTATTTAAAATTAGATTTGCAAAAGTGGTTAAAATTTTATCACCTATATTATAGTTAAAGTTGTTATTTATATCTTTAAAATTATCTATATCTATAAAAACAACACATAAATTTGATATATCATTTTTAACATCTTTTATAAGTATATTAAAAAGCTCTTCTACTTTATGTCTATTATAAACTTTTGTTAAAGTGTCATAATTTTTTGCTTTAGATTGTTCTAATATGACTTTTGCTCTTTGCTCTAACTTTTCCACTTGAATTTCTATCTTTTCTTCTAAATCTTTTTTATATTTATAGTTTTGTTCTTTTAACATTAGTGTATATACACTTTTATATAAAACATTTTCAAACTGCTCTATCTCTATAGGTTTTATGAGATAATCATCTATACCTATCTTTATGGCATCTAGTAAAAAATCTGGATCATTATATGCTGAAAATATAAGTATGGGCATATCTTTTCTAAGGTATCTTATCTTTTTTGACATTTGTAAACCACTAAGTCTTGGCATATTAACATCTGTTATGACTATATCTATTTTTAGATTTTGAAATTTTTCATATCCATCTACACCATCTACAGCCACTATAATATCATCAAAAAATTCCTCAAGAGTTAAGAGTGTAGATTTTCTAACATTTTGAGAATCTTCTACATATAAAAGTCTTAATTTCTTTAAATATTTTTCTATCTCTTTTTTATCATAAATCATTTTTACTCTCTTTTATAGATATTTTAAATAATGCACCATCTTTGATATTCTTAACACTAAGAATACCATGACAATGTTCCTGTATGATGGTTTTTGACATATATAACCCAAGTCCTGTTCCATCTTTTTGCTCTTTTGTTGAG